>JBIPOH010000107.1:0-9476 GCA_044379435.1 Novosphingobium sp. | reverse complement strand
GCGACCCTCTGCTCCCAAAGCAGATGCGCTACCAGGCTGCGCTACTCCCCGACTGATGCCGCCCTAAAGCAAGGGAGGGCTGCGGGGCAAGGTGCAATTGCCTCAAAGGGCGTCGCAGCTGTCATCACGCTATTGGTAGAATCACGTATATCTGCCATATCGGACCCACTTCCGAAGGGGGCATCGTACCGGAAGGTAAGAGGTATTGCATGGCTCGGTTTTTAAAACGTCTCGGCTGCGTGATCGGGCGGCATGCGCCTTTGCGACGGGCTGTGCAGCAGAAGGGGCATCAGAAAACAGGGCCTTGTCGCTATTGCGGCACGGAGCTTGAAAAGCGAGCAGACGGGCGCTGGGCCGTGCGCAGCCAAAGCGGAAATCTTGCCGTGGGCGAAGACTGAAACGCTGCGGTTGACCTTCGTGGGAGGCGGGCCCAACTGGGCTGCGGATGATACCGATCCGACCGCACGCGAGGAGCAACCATGACCACTTGGACTTCTACCGATCCCATGACCGGCGCCGTGCTGTGGCAGGGTGAGGACGCGGACGTGGAAGCAGCCGTGCGCGCCGCGCGCGCGGCACAGGGGGCCTGGGCGCTGCGTCCGCTGGCTGAGCGGATTGCCATTGCCGAACGCTATGCCGAGGTCGTCAAGGCCAGGGGCGAGGAATTTGCGGCGCTGATCGCGTGCGAGACGGGCAAGCCGCTGTGGGAAGCGCGCACCGAAGTGGGCACCGTGGCCGCCAAGGTGGGCATTTCGATAACCGCGCAGGCCGAGCGCGCGGGCGAACGCTTTGGCGAGGCAGCGGGTGTGCCGCAGGCGCTGCGCCACAAGCCGCACGGGGTGCTGGCTGTGCTGGGGCCCTACAACTTCCCGGCGCACCTGCCCAATGGCCATATCGTCCCGGCGCTGCTGGCGGGCAATGCGGTGGTGTTCAAGCCTTCGGAACTGACCCCGGCCTCAGGCGCGTTCATGGCGGCGCTGTGGACCGAGGCAGGATTGCCCGAGGGGCTGCTGATGGTGGCGCAGGGCCGCGCCGATACGGGCCGCGCGCTGGCCGCGAATCCGGAGCTCGATGGCCTGCTGTTTACCGGCTCTTCGGGCACGGGCCTTGCGTTGCATCAGGCCTTTGCCGCGCGGCCAGACCGCATTCTGGCCATCGAGACGGGCGGCAATAACCCGCTGATTGCCTGGGACATTGCCGAGGATGACGTTGCAGCGGCGGCTTCGCTCGTGGTGCAATCCGCCTTCCTTTCGGCTGGCCAGCGCTGCACCTGCGCGCGGCGGCTGATTGTGGGGCCAGACGGCGAGGCGCTGGTGGCGGCGGTGGCGGCTCTGGCAGACAGTATCATCGCGGGTGGGCCGTTTGACGAGCCTGCGCCGTTCATGGGACCGGTGATCGACTTGAACGCCGCCGACAAGGTGGAAGCGGCGTGGAATGCGCTGGTGGCGAGCGGCGGCGTCGTGATCCGCCCGCTGGAACGACTGCGCGAGAGCACGCCGCTGCTGTCGCCCGCGATGATCGACGTGACGGGCCTTGCCGTGCCCGACGAGGAAATCTTCGGCCCGGTGCTGCAGGTGATCCGCGTGCCTGATTTCGAAGCGGCGCTGAGCGCGGCCAACGCAACCCGCTTCGGCCTTTCGGCCAGCCTGATCGGCGGGGACGAGGCGCTCTATCGCCAGTTCTGGGCAGCATCGCGCGCCGGGGTGGTCAACTGGAATCGCCCGACCAACGGCGCTGCATCCTCCGCGCCGTTCGGCGGTGTGGGCATTTCCGGCAACCACCGCCCCAGCGCCTATTATGCGGCGGATTACTGCGCTTGGCCGGTAGCAAGTCTGGAAAGCCCGGCGATTACCCCGGCTGCGCTGACAGGCTTGAAGGCCTGACGGGGCTGAAAGGGTTAAGCGGCGGGGTTGGTGGGCCCGGCAGGATTCGAACCCGCGACCTAGCCGTTATGAGCGGCCAGCTCTAACCGCTGAGCTACAGGCCCACCTTGGAGACGCGAGTTAGTGCGCAGGTGGCCCGATGGCAAGCGCTGCTCAACGCCGGTCAGCGCTCTGAGCTCCGGCCATGATATCCGCCACGCTGGCCGGCCGCACCTGCCGCTTGTGCAAGTAGGCAAAGACCGTGCGCCACCAATCATAGAGCCGATCAAGGTCTGCCTCGTCGCGCACATAGGGGGTCAGGCCAGGGCGCAGCGAGGGGCTGTGGAACGAAAACACCAGAACCGGCAGGCCATCATCGAGCGCGATGTCGATTCCCTTGATCGCTTCCTCGATGCGCACGCCTTCGGGGGTGAGCGGGATGCGTTCGAGCAGCGACAGGCGCGCGAGCACGCCGCGCAGCTTGGGCATGCGCCACAGCAGCGGATAGAGCAGCGGCCCTTGCTGGCGCAGCATACCCCAGAAAACCGTGGTGAGCGGCAGTTCCATAAGGCCGCCCGGCTCGTCGATCCACCATGGCTCAACCGGATGATCGCGGAAACTGGGGCCGCCTGTGGCGCTGTAATCGAAGCGGGCGCGGACCGAGGTATCGATCGCGAGCCCGGCGCTTTTGAGCATGGCAGCGCTGGCCGGGCCGACCCCGTAGCGTCCGGCGCGGTAGATGAGTGGGGGCTTGCCGAAGGCCTGTTCGATTGTATCGCGCAGCGTGTTGAACTTGGCCGCTTCCAGTGCGGGCGGAAGATTGCCTGCGTAGCTGTTGAAACCGTTGACCTCTTCGTCATGCGGCGGACTGACCCAAGGATGAAGCTGGACGCCGATCTCGGCGCGCCCGGCGGCAACGGCATCACCCAGCGCCGCCACGGCAGCCGGATCGGTCGCGATGGGGTAGTCGATCAGGTAGATCGGGGCGACGCCCAGCCCTTCGCAGAACTGCTGGAAGCGGGCGAGGCGGGGCACGTGGCTGAGACCATGCCCGGTGCGACCGAGCGGCTGGCTCCAGTCGAATTCTTCCTCGGTATCGACCGTGACGATGAAGCGTTGCCCGAAATCGGGCGCGAAACGCACCCGTTGGCCTGTGCCTGGCACATCGAGAATATTCGGCAGTGCCACCCGCGCAAGATGCTCCCTCAGCCGGACGAATTGCCGACTGCGCTCTTCTGGCTAGGTCCACGGCGTGCGGCGGTCAAGAGTGGCAAAGTGACCAAGATGGATGCATCCTCGCGCACCATGACACCTCTGGCAGCGCGCAGTTCTGCGGCACAGAGGCGCAAGGCAAAACCGCTGCCGAGCATGCCGCCCGGGCTGGCGATGCTTTCGGATACCTGCGCTGCCGCCTCGCCCGCCGCGGCAAGCGAGGGCGGCAGAGGCAGGGTGAGGCGCACCGCAAAGCCCTGCGGACCGGCGCCGACCCGAACGGTGAGTGGCAGGCGGTCCCCGGGGCTCGCGGCGCTGGCGACAAGGGCCAGCAGCCGCCACAAGGTGCGCTCCAGCTCTTCGGGCGCAATGGCAATGGGCAGCGGGCCTTCGGGCAGATCAGGCGCCAGCGCGGCTTGGCGCGGGACGAGCAGGGGTTCAAGCTGGACGATCAGCCGGCCCAGCAGCGCGGTCAGATCGGTTTCCGCCGCGCCGTCTTCGGCAGCAGCGCCGGGTTCGCGTACTTCGAGCTGGGCCAGCCGCTCGACATCCTCGAAACCCGCCAGCATCCGTGCTGCATCAGCAGCGATGCTGGCCGAAAGGCTGCGATATTGATGCGGGGTGGGGCCCAGGATCTGCTGCTGGATCAGTTCGGCAAAGCCTTGAATGGCATTGATGGGCGTGCGCAGTTCATGCAGCATCTGGCGCAGCCGGTCGGCACTGCGGGTGCGGACATCGTCGTTGGCGGGAATCTGGCCGGATAGCGGCGCAGCGCTCAGCGCCGCGGGCGGGCGGCGCAGGCGCGCATGCCAGCCAGTGAAGTGCCCGGAATCGGCAGTAAAGCGCGGCACCGCGTCGATCCGCCACGCGCCGCTAGCTGGGCCATCGCCCTCACGTTCGAGCCTGCCACCGGTGATCGGGACGCGCGCGCGGGCTGCGCCGAGTGTGGCAGGATCGCAGCTGGCGCAGGCATCGGGATCATCGGCAAACGGCCTGAGCCCCACAAAAGCGGGCGCCAGAGCGGTATCGGCCATCATCACCAAACCTTCGGCATCGAGCACGAGATCGATGCTGCTGACAGGCGGTGCGGGGCGCAGCGGCTCTTCGGCGAAAGGCAGGCGCTTCTGGTGGCTGGTGCCAACCCCTCCTGATGCGCCAGTTGTCGCCCCGCTCGCATGTGCAGCGGTGGCGGCAGGCGCCTCGCGGGCGCGGCGGAAGGCTTCGATCCGCGCGATGATTGCCCCGATCCCTTCGCCAGCCGGGGCAACTTCGGGAAGCTCTGCCGAAGTGCTCGCCGGTGCCGATTGCGGTGCAGGCTGAGGTTTGAGTTGGGGCGGTTCGAGCTGGGGCGCCGGCTGTGGGGTCACCAGTGATTCGAACTGCGCAGGCAGGGGTAGCGCGAAGTCGGTCACGCCGAGGCGGGAGAGCAGTGCTTCGACGTCTGCTCCAAGATCGCGCCGGTGCCGCAGGAAGCCGCGCGCCTGCACGGGCAGATCGGGAATGATCGCTAGCCATTCGCCGGGCTGGAGCCGCGCAGCCGTGATCGCGGCAAGTGCCACTTTGGGACTGCCTGCGGCAAAATGCTCGACGAGGGTTGGTGAACGCTGGCTCACCGCGCCAATAAGTAAGGCGCTCTTCTGCTCGCCCAGCATGGCCACCAGCGAATCGAGGCGTGTGAGCGCGGCGGTGTGGGCCTGCGTCCAGCGCGGGGCGGGCGTGCGCCCCAGCAGGTCGATCAACTGCCGCATTTGCGTCGCTGCCGCGCCCGGTCCGGCCGCGACGGTGCGCAGCACGGTTTCGAGGCGATCGTCGACAATCATGCGTTCTCCGGGCAGGGGCGGCAATCGAAGGCGCGCCCCGGGTTGGTTACCACGACCCTAACAAAATGCCGGGAAGCGGAAAGGGGCCTGTCGACCGCGTTGCATTGTGGGACGATTGCGATATTAAACAACATAATTATCGTTCAAAGCCGCACAAGGTGTGGAAAGTTACCAAGATTGGCCGGATCACCCCGTTCCCATGGTTGCGCCTTGCCGCATGGCCGGGGCAATGGCAGCAGGCGGTCCGGAGCAGCCTTAACCATTTGATCCCGATCCGATCCGATCCGGCAGAGCGCAAGCAGGGCAAGAACAGAACCATGGCAACACTCGACGGGATTGATCGGCGGCTGCTCGCAGAGCTGCAGGACGAAGGGCGCGTCACCAACGTGGAACTGGCGCAGCGCGTTGGCCTGACGGCACCGCCCTGCCTGCGCCGGGTGCGCGCGCTGGAAGAAGCGGGCGTGATCCGTGGCTATCATGCCGAACTCGATCCCTCGAAGCTGGGCTTTGCCATCACCGTGTTCGCGCTGGTCAGCCTGAAGAGCCAGGCGGAAGAATCGCTGCGCCAGTTCGAAGAGCACATGCGCACCCTGCCCGAAGTGCGCGAGTGCCACATGCTCAATGGCGAGATCGATTTCATCCTCAAGATCGTCAGCCGTGATCTGCAAAGCTTCCAGGAATTCCTCACCAGCAGACTGACCCCGGCGCCGAATGTGGCCAGCGTGAAGACCTCGCTGACCATTCGCACCGCCAAGCAGCTCCCCGGCGTACCGCTGGACGATTGAGCGCGCAGGTGGCGGACGGGGAACACAGCACGATCCCCGAAGCGCTGCTGGTTGCCTGCTATGACGACATGCGGCCCATGGCCCGGCGCATCCTGCTGGGCGATGGCGCAGGCGCGGTGATCCAGCCGACTGAACTGGCCAATGAAGCTGCCCTGCGCCTGCTGCGTTCCAATCTTGCGGGCGTGAACGATGCGGGCCACATGCTGGCCTATGCGGCGCGCACGATGCGGCAGGTGCTGATCGACGAAGCGCGCAAGCAGGGCGCGAAAAAGCGGCAGGCTGTGGCGATGCTGACAGTGTTTCCGGACGATCCGGCGCAGGCCCTTGTCAATATCGAAGACCTTGACCGCGTGCTTGCGGACCTTGCCAGCCATTCGCCTGACCATGCGCGGATTGTGGAACTGCGCTTCATGCTGGGGCTGAGCGTGGCCGAGACGGTGGCTGCGACCGGGCTTTCGCACCGCACCGTCCTCAGGCGGTGGAACGCCGCGCGGCTGTGGCTGCTGGAACGGCTGGAGCCAGCTTGAGCGAGGACACCGCAACCGAGCGCCGGGTGCTGGCGCTGATGGAGCGTCTGGTGGCCTGGCCGGGAAACGCGCGGTTCCGCGCACGGCTGCTGAAAAATGAAAGCGCGGCTGTGCTGGCCCGCATTGCGGCGCTGGAGCGGGCAGGGGCGGCCAAGGTATCGATGCCGACCGAGCTGCCCACAGGGGCGCTCGATGCCGCGCTGGTGCCGCCGCCCGAGCGGTTTGGCCCCTTCGCCTTCGTGCGCCCGATCGGCGCGGGCGGGATGGGCGAAGTGTGGGAGGGGCAGCGCGACGACGGGCTGTTTGACCAGCGCGTGGCGATCAAGCTCATTCAGCCGCGTTTGCAAGTACGCGCAGCCGAAGCGTTTGCGGCGGAGCGGCGCATTCTGGCGCGGCTGGAGCATCCCGGCATCGCGCGGCTGATCGATGGCGGGAGGACGGCGGACGGGCGGCCGTGCCTTGTCATGGAATTCGTTGATGGCCAGCCGATTGATGAGGCGGGGGAGGGACTGCCACTGGCCGAACGGCTGCGGCGCTTTGCCGAGGCGGCGCGCGCGGTGCACTTCGCGCATACCCGGCTGGTGGCGCATGGCGATCTAAAGCCGTCCAACATTCTTGTCGACCGCGAGGGGCGCGTGCGGCTGCTCGATTTCGGGATCGCGCGGCTGCTGGGTGATGATGCCGATGCCCTGCTGCTTTCAGGCGCAGTGACCAGCGCCTTTGCCAGCCCGGCGCGGCTGGCGGGCGGGCTGCCTTCGGTGGCGGACGATGTGTTTGCGCTGGGGCGGCTTCTGGCGCGGATCGCGGGCGATGCGCCCGATCCGGAACTCGATGCCATCATCGCCAAGGCCTGCGCAGGCGATGAGGCAGAGCGCTATGGCGGGGTGCCCGAACTGCTGGCCGATCTGGACCGGCGCGCGGGGGCCTTTCCGCTGGCCGCGCGGGCAAAGGCGGGGCGGCGCTACCGGGCGCGGCTGTTTGTGCGGCGGCGGTGGAAGGTGCTGGCGCTGGGCGGGGTGCTGGTGGTGCTGGCAGGCGCAGCAGGCGCGGGGCTGCTGCTGGCGCAGCGGCAGAAGATTGAGGCAGCGGCGCGGTTCGATGATGCGCGGGGCACGTCGCGCTATCTGCTCTACACGCTTTATGATCAGCTTGAGCGCCAGCCGGGCGCGCTGCCGCTGCGGCGCGAAGTGGCACAGACCGCGCAGCAGTATCTCGACCGGCTCGCGCGCAGTGCCGGGGCTGGCCATGCCGTGCGGATCGAAGCGGCGGAAGGCCTGTTGCGCTTGGCCGAAGTGCAAGGCAGCCCGCTGGGGGCCAATCTGGGCCAGCCCGAACGGGCGCGCGCAAACATCGATACGGTGCTGCGGTTGCTCGAAGGTGCGGGGGCCGCCGCGCCCCGGCGGCTGGTGGCCGAAGCGCGCATGGCCAGCGCTTGGCTGGCCGAGTTCGTCGAGGAAAACACGCCGCGCGCCCGGTCCGATGGCGCAGCGGCGCTGGCGGCCATCGATCCAACTGGCCCCGATGGCGCGCGGCAGCGGGCAAGCCATGATCTGCTGCAGTCGATCATCGCGCAGTGGGATGCAGATTATCCTGCGGCGCTGGCGGCTGCAGGCGCGGCGGAGCGGGGGCTGGCAGGGGATGCGAGCCTGCCTGCGCTGATCCTGCGGTCCCGCGCGGCCGAGGCGCGCGGCGATGCGGTGTGGTATGGCGGCGATAATGCGGGGGCGGTTCCGGCCTATCGGCAGGCGGTAGCCGTGCTGGAAGAAGCGGTGCGGCGCTATCCGGACCGGATCCACGCGTTGCGGCGGCTGGGCCATGCGCGCTGGGCGCTGGCAACTGCGCTGGCGGACAGCGGCAGCGTGGCCGAAGGGCTGCAAGAGATCGCGCGTTCGAGCGACGAACTGCAGCGCGTTGTGGCGTTCGATCCGGCGGACGACGATGCGCGCCGCCATCTCCATATCAGCGAGAACGCGCGTGGCGGCATTCTGGTGCAGGCGGGCAAGGTGGACGCAGGTCTGGCGCTGCTGGCCGCGACCGCCGCCGAGCGCAAGGCGATCTGGCTGGCCCGCCCGGGCGAGGCGCGGCGGATGCGCGATTACGGCGTCGAATTGAAGACGCTGGCCGACCTGCAGGCGCAGACAGGCCGCACGGCCAAGGCCTGCGCGACTTATGCCGAAGCGCGGCAGGTGTTCGAGGCGATGGACAAGGCCGGGCGGCTGACTGCGCAGGACCGCAGCGATCAGCTCGGCGCTATCGTGAAAGCGCAGGCGAAGTTCTGCCGCTAGAGCGTTTTCGAAGCAGGTGGAATCATCTGCTGGCTTGGAAAACGCGGTAAAACAAGAATCTAGAGTGACCGAGCCGATGCACTCTGCTCGGTCGCTCTAGTCCGATCCGGACTATTCTTCTGGCCGATTTCGGCGCGCCTTTCGCATTCCCCTGTGAAGCACCACGCTGTGAGAGGAATACGACCATGGGCGTTTATAGACTGACCGAAGGCAACGATCTGATCGGCATCGATCCGTTCCGCTACCCATCGAACGATCCCGGGCCGTTTGTGGTCTATGGCCTCGGCGGGGACGACGGCATCACCGGCGGGAACTTCAACGACACGCTCTATGGCGGGGAAGGCAATGATTCGCTGTTCGGTGCCCGGGGTGCCAACACCCTCTATGGCGGTAATGGAAACGATTACCTGCAAATCTACAATGAAGGGGATGTCGGCCCCAATTATGATCTGCTGGCGGATGATCTGTTTGGCGGGGCAGGAGACGATTCCATCCAGTTCATTCTCGGCGGCGCCTCGGTTGCGCACCGGGCCAATGGCGGCAGCGGGACTGACACTCTCTCGATCAGCTTTGAAAGCCGGTTTGAGACGCTGCCCGATGGCAGCAGCCGGTTGATCCTCTATGATAAGGTGATCGATCTTCGCGCGATGTGGACCGGCGGCTGGGGCACGGTCGATACAGGGCGGGTGCGCGGCTTCGAAATTCTGGGCGGGATCGCCGGCGGCCAAGGCAACGACCGGATCATCATCGGCAACTACAACGCCCCCCTCATTCCCGGAACCCAGCGGCCCCGTGATCTGCTGATCGATGGCAACGGCGGTGATGACTATATCTCGGGCGGCGCGTCCTACGATCAGATCAATGGCGGCGCAGGCAGTGATCGGATTTATGGCAACGATGGCGACGACTACCTTGCCGCCGGGCCTTCGACCGCTGGTGCCGGCAACGACACGATCTTCGGCGGCAACGGGAATGACATCATCAC
>JBIPOH010000481.1:0-2650 GCA_044379435.1 Novosphingobium sp. | reverse complement strand
CCTCAAAAAGCAGTCTTGAATCAGAAGTCGGGCTGAATGGGAATCCCTTTTGTCAACACGGCCTAGCTGATATCCAGTGTACAACAAGGTGAACGCTATAGCCAGATGGTACGCCCCCCTATCAAGTGCCGTTACTCCCGAGCCTCTTCGTACCTCTCCGCTTCCCACCCACCAAACACCCGGGAGCGCGAGGGGTATGCCCCTCGCACCTTATTACGTTGCCCCCCGCGCCACCTTGCCATCGCGCGCGCGCCCACCCACGTGGGGCAAAACCCCCGCGCGCTCTTGCCGGAATCGAACAAATCTGGAACAGACTGCCGCCATGTCACTCAACACCATCTCCATTCGCGGCGCGCGTGAGCACAATCTCAAGGGCATCGACGTCGATCTGCCGCGCGATAGTCTGATCGTCATCACCGGGCTTTCGGGCTCGGGCAAATCCAGCCTCGCGTTCGATACGATCTATGCCGAAGGGCAGCGCCGCTATGTCGAGAGCCTGTCGGCCTATGCACGCCAGTTTCTGGAGATGATGCAGAAGCCCGATGTCGAACATATCGACGGGCTCAGCCCCGCGATCAGCATCGAGCAGAAGACCACCAGCCGCAATCCGCGCTCCACCGTGGCGACGGTGACCGAGATCTACGATTACATGCGCCTGCTGTGGGCGCGCGTGGGCATTCCCTATTCGCCCGCCACCGGCCTGCCCATCGCGGCGCAGACCGTCACGCAGATGGTGGACCGCGTGCTCGCCCTGCCAGAGGGCACGCGCGCCTATCTCCTCGCCCCCGTGGTGCGCGGCCGCAAGGGGGAATACCGCAAGGAGCTCGCCGAATGGCAGCGCGCTGGCTACACCCGCGTGCGCATCAATGGCGAACTGATGGCCATCGAAGACGCCCCCGCGCTCGACAAGAAATTGAAGCACGATATCGAAGTCGTGGTGGATCGCATCGCGGTGAAGCAGGCCGATGAAGGCTTCCGCACCCGGCTGGCCGATAGTTTCGAGCAGGCGCTCAAGCTGGCGGACGGCACGGTCTATCTCGATCTGGCAGACACCACCGTCGCCGCCGTTGGCGGTGAACCCGCGCCTGCCGCAGCGGCAGAGCCGGAAGCCAAGCCCAAGAAGGGCATGAAGAAAACCGGCCTCGCGCCCAACCGCATCGTCTTTTCCGAAAAGTTCGCCTGCCCCGTCAGCGGCTTCACCATCGAGTCCATCGAGCCGCGCCTGTTCTCGTTCAACGCCCCCCAAGGCGCGTGCCCGGCCTGCGATGGCCTAGGCGAAAAGCTGCTGTTCGATCCCCAGCTCGTCGTGCCCAACGAAGCGCTCAGCCTCAAGCAGGGCGCGGTGGTGCCGTGGGCCAAGTCCAACCCGCCGTCGCCCTATTACATGCAGGTCCTCGCCAGCCTCGCCGGTCACTTCGGCTTCAGCCTCGAAACGCCGTGGGAAAAGCTCGCCCCCGAGGTCCGCATCGTGATCCTCTATGGCACCGCCGGCAAGGCCGTCCCGCTCACCTTCATCGATGGCAAGAAAAGCTACACGGTGCAGAAGGCCTTCGAAGGCGTCATCGGCAATCTCAATCGCCGCATGCTGCAAACCGAAAGCGCCTGGATGCGCGAGGAGCTGGGCAAGTTCCAGACCGCGCAGCCCTGCGAAACCTGCCACGGCGCCCGCCTCAAGCCCGAGGCGCTGAGCGTCAAGGTCGCGCAGGCCGACATTTCCTCCATCACGCACCTCTCCGTCGCCGCCGCGGTCGAATGGTTCGGCGCGCTCGATGCCCAGCTCACCGCCCAGCAAAGCCAGATCGCCAAGGCCATCCTCAAGGAAATCAACGAGCGCCTCGGCTTCCTCAACAACGTCGGCCTCGATTACCTCAATCTCGATCGCACCTCCGGCACCCTCTCCGGCGGCGAAAGCCAGCGCATCCGCCTCGCCTCCCAGATCGGCTCGGGCCTCTCGGGCGTGCTCTATGTCCTCGATGAACCCAGCATCGGCCTCCACCAGCGCGACAATGATCGCCTCCTCATCACCCTCAAGCGCCTGCGCGATCTCGGCAACACCGTCATCGTGGTGGAGCATGACGAGGACGCGATCCGCACCGCCGACCATGTCGTCGATCTCGGCCCCGGCGCGGGCGTCCACGGCGGCGAGATTGTCGCGCAGGGCACGCTCGAAGATATCCTGAGCAATCCCGCCAGCCTCACCGGCCAATACCTCACCGGCGCCCGCCGCATCGAAGTGCCCGCCAAGCGCCGCAAGGGCAACGGCCTCAAGCTCACCGTCGAAGGCGCGCGGGCTAACAACCTGCAGAACGTCACCGCCTCCGTCCCCCTCGGCACCTTCACCTGCGTCACCGGCGTCTCCGGCTCGGGCAAGTCCTCCTTCACGATCGACACGCTCCACGCCGTCGCCGCCCGCACCCTCAATGGCGCCCGCGTCATCGCCGGCGCGCACGACCGCGTCACCGGCCTCGAACACTGCGACAAGGTGATCGAGATCGACCAGTCCCCCATCGGCCGCACCCCGCGCTCAAACCCCGCGACCTACACCGGCGCCTTCACCATCATCCGCGATTGGTTCGCCGGCCTCCCCGAAAGCGCCGCGCGCGGCTACAAGCCCGGCCGTTTCAGCTTCAACGTGAAGGGTGGCCGCTGC
>JBIPOH010000480.1:0-2653 GCA_044379435.1 Novosphingobium sp. | reverse complement strand
ACAGCGCGCGTTCCGCTGCTTCGAGCGGGCGCACGCTCTGATAGCCTTGCATCAGTGCCGCGCCGCAATCGGGGCGGTAGGCGTTGGCCCCGTCGAAGCACCACGCAGCGTGGGTCACTGCAAGGTCGAGCACCATCGGCCCGGTGCAGGCGAAGTAGAAATCGATCAACCCGGTCACCCGGTCGCCCAGCATCAGCACATTGTCAGGAAACAGGTCAGTATGGGTCTGCGACTGCGGCAGGGCCGACAGGTCGAGAGCGGCGGCGGTGCGGGCATGATCCAGCATCGCGGGCAGGGCAGGGTCGATGGTCGCCAGCCGCTCTGTCCCACAAGCCTCCAGAATCGCGGCGGTCGCGGCGAAGTCCATCGCATTGGCGCGGGTGCGGGGGAAATCCTCAGCCGCCAGATGCAGCCGCGCCAGCACCTCGCCCACGGCGCGCGCCTGCGTAGGCGTCGGGCGGGTGGGGGAGACGCCGGGGAGAAATTCGATCAGTGCGGCAGCCTTGCCCTCCACCATCCGGAACGACGCGCCCTCGCGGTCGTGCATGGTGCGCGGCACCGGACAGCCCTTACCCGCCAGATGATCGAGCAGGTCGAGGAAATAGGGCAGATCGGCATAGTCAATCCGCCGTTCGTACAGCGTCAGGATGAAGCGGGTGCCGCCACCATCGCGGCCCGTGGTCTCCACCAGCCAGTTGGAATTGGACACGCCCTCGGCAATACCCTTGGCCGAGACCAGCTCGCCCACGTCATATTGCGCGATCAGCCGGGCGAGATCTTCCGCCCCGAGATGGGTATAGACCGCCAAGCGTGCCCCCGAAGCCTATTCGGTCAGCTGGCGGGGCAGCTTGAACACCATCTTCTCTTCGGCTGCGGTGATGGTCTTCTCGCTGATCGGGCGATAGGCCGCCAGCGCATCGACCACTTCGCGCACCAGAATCTCCGGCGCCGAAGCCCCGGCGGTGAGGCCCAGCGTCTTCACGCCTTCAAGCCAGCTGAAATCGATCTCGGTCGCGCGCTGGATCAGCTTGGCAGGCGTGCCCAGCCGTTCGGCCACTTCTACCAAGCGCAGCGCGTTGGACGAATTGGGCGAACCGATCACCAGCACCAGCTCGCAATCCTGCGCCAGTTCCTTGACAGCGGCCTGCCGGTTCGAGGTGGCGTAGCAGATGTCCTCCGCCCTCGGCCCGGAGATGTTGGGGTAGCGCCATTCGAGCGCCTGAATCACTTCGCGCGTGTCGTCCACCGACAGGGTGGTCTGGGTGAGGTAAGCCAGTTCCTCATCGGAATCGAACGGCAGCTTGTCGACATCCTCGATCGTCTCGACCAGCGTCATTTGCCCCGGTTCGACCTGCCCCATCGTGCCGATCACTTCGGGGTGGCCTTCATGGCCGATGAAAATGATGTGGCGACCCTTTTCGATCTGGCGTTCGGCCTGACGGTGGATTTTGCTGACCAGCGGGCAGGTGGCATCGACATAGAGCAGCTGGCGACGGCGGGCTTCGGCCGGGATCGCCTTGGGGACACCGTGGGCGCTGAACACCACCGGCGCATCATCGGGCACTTCGTCCAATTCCTTGACGAAGATCGCGCCCTTGGCCTTCAATTGCTCCACGACATACTTGTTGTGGACGATTTCGTGCCGGACATAGACCGGCGAGCCATAGCGTTCGAGTGCCTTCTCGACGATCTCGATTGCCCGGTCGACCCCGGCGCAGAACCCACGCGGGGCAGCGATCAGCAGGTTGAGTGTCGGGCGCTCGGCAGTGGTGTCTGCGGCGGCGGCATCGGAAGTTTGAAAGGGCGCGTTCATATCGCTCCCTCTAGCGCTTTCATCACGTCCTCGCTAGGGCGCACGGGATCGTAAATTCGAGGACGGCTTTGATGATGCTTCGCGCACGCGCCTTTTTTGCTCTTTCCGCCGTGGCGGCGCTCGCGGCCTGTTCGAACGAGGGCGAGCTGGTGGTCGATCAGGGCGTCGGCATCGCCAGCGTGCTGACCCTGTGCCCGTCGGTCGGCATTCCCGACTACACCGGCGACGTCACCACCTTCCGCAATGCGGCGGACACGACCACGGCGAGCCTGGATGTGAGCGCGGCGATGACCAATCTGCGCGCCACCTGCAACGACACTGGCGAACAGGTCTATTCCGAGGCGACCTTCACCGTGAACGCCCGCCGCAGCGACACCCGCGGCGCACGCAATGTCGAATTGCCCTATTTCGTCACCGTCCTGCGCGGCGGCAGCGCGGTGGTGACCAAGCGGGTCGGCACCGTGACCCTCGCCTTCGCCGACGGGCAGGAACGCGCCACCGCCAGCGGCAAGGCCGGCAGCTACATCAACCGCGCCGATGCCGCTCTGCCCGAGGACATCCGCCAGAAGATCACCAAGCGACGACGCGCAGGCGACACCGAAGCGGCGCTCGATCCGCTGGCCGATCCCGAAGTGAAGGCGGCCATCGCTCGCACGCGCTTCGAAATGCTCGTCGGCTTCCAGCTGACCGAGGCCCAGCTGGCGTATAACGTGACGCGTTGACGGTTTCCGCACGCCCTCCGGCGTGCGAAATCCTCGCTCATGCGGCCTGAAGGCCGCGTCGCTGCGGGCGGCCGGTCGGCCTTGCGGTCACTTCGTGACCGTTTGCCTCGTAACACAT
>JBIPOH010000479.1:0-2654 GCA_044379435.1 Novosphingobium sp. | reverse complement strand
TCGACACCGTCCTCATTGCCAACCGGGGCGCCATCGCCACCAGGATCATCCGCACCTTGCGCCGCATGGGGCTGCGCTCGGTCGCGGTCTATTCGGAAGCTGACGCAGGCTCGCTCCATGTCACGGAAGCAGACGAAGCGGTGTGCATTGGCGGCGCGCGGCCCTCCGAAAGCTACCTCAATGTCGAGGCCATCCTCGCCGCCGCGAAGCAGACGGGCGCAGGCGCGATCCATCCCGGCTATGGCTTCCTCGCCGAGAACACCGATTTTGCCGAGGCCTGCGCTGCTGCCGGGATCGTGTTCATCGGCCCCACGCCCGATAACATCCGCCAATTCGGCCTCAAGCACAGCGCCCGCGCGCTGGCCAAGGCCCACGGCGTGCCGCTGGCCCCCGGCTCCGACCTGCTGACCAGCGAAAAGGAAGCTCTCGCTGCCGCCAACGAAATCGGCTTCCCGGTCATGCTCAAGGCCACTGCCGGCGGCGGCGGCATCGGCATGCGCGTGTGCGAAAGTCAGGCCGATGTGCAGGAAGGCTTCGCCACCGTCGCCCGGCTTGGCCAGAGCAACTTCGGCGATGCTGGCGTGTTCCTCGAACGCTATGTGCGACGCGCGCGCCATGTCGAAGTGCAGATCTTCGGTGATGGACAGGGCCGGGTCGTCGCGCTGGGCGAACGCGATTGCTCGCTCCAGCGCCGCAACCAGAAGGTGGTCGAGGAAGCCCCCGCGCCGCTGCTTCCCGAACGGGTCCGGCAAGACCTCTATGCCGCAGCGATCCGCTTGGGAGAGGCCGCGCGCTATCGCTCCGCCGGCACGGTCGAATTCCTCTACGACGCCGAGCGGCAGCAATTCTACTTCCTCGAAATGAACACCCGCCTGCAGGTCGAGCACGGCGTGACCGAGATGGTCATGGGCCTCGATCTCGTCGAATGGATGGTGCGCGGCGGCGCGGGCGATTTCAGCTTCCTCGATGCTGAGCCCACCGTGTCGCCCCGAATGCCAACGGGCCATTCGGTGCAGGTCCGCCTCTATGCCGAAGACCCGGCGCTCGATTATCGCCCCACTTCCGGCACTCTCACCGCCGCTGAGTTCCCTGCCGATATCCGCACCGAAACCTGGGTCATGGGCGGCAGCGAGGTCAGCGCATGGTATGATCCCATGCTCGCCAAGCTGATCGTCCATGCGCCCACGCGCGATGAGGCCGTCACCGCCATGCAAAAGGCACTGGCCGAAACGCGCATCGACGGCATCGAGACCAACTTGCGCTGGCTGCGCGATGTTGTTCGCACCCCCGCCTTCACCAGCGGCGAGGTTTCCACCCGCGTCCTCGATGCGATTGCATACACCCCGCGCAGCATCCGCGTGATCAGCGGCGGCACCGCCACCACGGTGCAGGATTGGCCGGGCCGCCAACGCCTCTGGGCCGTCGGCGTGCCGCCCTCGGGGCCGATGGACGATCAGTCTTTCCGCCTTGGCAACCGCCTGCTGGGCAATCCCGAAGGCACCGCCGGGCTCGAACTCACCCATTCCGGCCCCACCCTAGCCTTCACCGCCCCAGCGCGCATCGCGCTGACGGGCGCGGACTTCGGTGCGACGCTCGATGGCGTCCCCGTGCCCATCGGGCAGGCGGTTCCCGTCGCAGCAGGGCAAACCCTCGCGCTGGGCCGCGCCTCGGGCGGCGGTATGCGCGGCTATCTCCTGTTTGCGGGCGGCCTCGATATCGCCCCCTATCTCGGCAGCCGCGCCACGTTCGAGCTGGGTCAGTTCGGCGGCCATGCCGCGCGTCGGCTGGTTGCGGGCGATGTGCTCCACTTCGGCGATGAACCCGCAGAAGCAGCGCTTCCCGCCACCGCGCTCCCGCCGCTTGGGCAGGAATGGACCCTGCGCGTTCTCTATGGCCCGCACGGCGCGCCCGATTTCTTCACGGATGGCGACATTGCGATGATCGTCGCCGCCGAATGGCAGGTGCACTACAATTCCAACCGCACCGGCGTGCGCCTCATCGGCCCCAAGCCGCACTGGGCGCGCAAAGACGGCGGCGAGGCGGGGCTGCACCCCTCGAACATCCACGACAATCCCTACGCTATCGGCGCGGTCGATTTCACGGGCGACATGCCGATCATCCTTGGCCCCGATGGCCCATCGCTGGGCGGCTTCGTCTGCCCGTTCGTGGTCATCGCAGCAGACCGCTGGAAGCTTGGCCAACTCGTCCCCGGTGATCGCCTGCGCTTCGCCCCCGTCACCATCGCGGATGCCGCTGCCGCAGACGCCGACCAGCAGCGCCTGCTTGGCCAGGGCACCCTCCCCGGCCCAGTGCCTGATCGCCCGGTCGCGCACCTCTCCCCGATCCTTGCCGAAACGCCCGAGGCAAACGGCCGCCCGCGTACGATCTACCGCCAACAAGGTGATCGCAACATCCTCGTCGAATACGGCCAGATCGTCCTCGACATCGAACTGCGCATCCGCGTCCACGCGCTGATGGTCGAACTCGAACGTCAGGCCCTGCCCGGCGTGATCGATATCGTCCCCGGCATCCGCTCGCTGCAATTGCATTTCGATGGCAAGGCGCTGGATCAGGCCTCTGTGCTGGCCGCCCTCATCGCTGCCGAGGAACGCCTTGGCGATCTGGCCGATTTCACCATTCCCAGCCGCATCGTC
>JBIPOH010000478.1:0-2656 GCA_044379435.1 Novosphingobium sp. | reverse complement strand
CTATTGGATCGCCGAACCCGAAGACATCATCGCCGGAAACCTCACCCAATATGATGCCGCCGATGCTGCGGGCGAGGCGCTGTCGATCCGGTGCGAGGTTGACGAAACCCGCGGTGCGACCCGCGTCAGCGTCATCGCTGCGGACCACCCCGGCCTGTTCTACCGCATGGCGGGCGGCATCCACTTGGCCGGCGCGAACATCATCGACGCGCGCATTCACACCGCACGCAGCGGCTACGCGGTCGATAACTTTCTGGTGCAGGACCACAATGCCCAGCCCTTCCGTGAAGCTGCGCAGATGGCCCGAATCGAGAAAGGCATCCGCGACGCCCTGCTCGCGAAGGTCGAACTGGTGCCCAAGCTCGCCGCCCGCCCGCTCGCCCATTCGCGTGCCAAGGCCTTCGATGTCGCGCCGCGCGTCGGGTTCGACAATGACGCCTCAAACCACTTCACCGTGATCGAAGTGACCGCGCGCGACCGTCCGGCGCTGCTCAACCGGTTGGCGCACGCGCTCTACAAGGCCAACCTCATCGTCCATTCGGCGCATATCACCGCCTATGGCGAGGCTGCGGCGGATACATTCTACGTGACCGATCTGACCGCCGCCAAGATCAAGGCGCCCGAGCGCCTCGCTGAAATCGAGGCCGCCTTGCTCGCCGCCGCCAGCGACCAGCGCCAGCAACAGCTCGAAAAAGCGTAACTGCAAAAGCTTGAAGATAGCGGCATTTGCGGGCCTTGGCGGGCCTTTCGCGCGATAGGTTGCAATCCCGAAACGTATTGCTATGGGGGCGGCCCTCAACTCAGGGAGAGTTATAACATGAAGATCGCACAATCCCTGCCGAGCCACCTCCGGCTCGGCAAACTGGCGCTGCTCGTCACCACCGCCGCCCTTCTTCCCGTCGCTGCCCACGCGCAGGACGCTGAAGCCCCCGCGCAGGAAGAATCGACCAGCGCGCTCGACACCATCAACGAAATCCTCGTCACCGGCACCAAGACCAAGGATGCCGAAAACGTGCAGGACGTGCCGCTGGCCGTGACCGCGTTCAACGCCGGAACGCTGGAAGCCTTCAAGATCCGCGACATCTCGGGCCTGTCGTTCCAGGCGCCCAGCGTCAGCCTTGACCAGGTCGGCACCAGCCGCGGCACCGCCAACTTCTCGGTGCGCGGGCTTGGCATCAACTCGTCGATCCCGTCGATCGACCCGACCGTCGGCGTGTTCGTTGACGGCGTCTATCTCGGCATCAACGGCGGCGTCGTGTTCGACCTGTTCGATCTTGACAGCGTCGAAGTGCTGCGCGGCCCGCAGGGCGTCTTGTTCGGCCGCAACGTGACCGGCGGCGCGGTGGTGATCAACACCGGCAACCCGACCGAAGATTTCCGCGGCAAGTTCCGCGCCGCAGTGGACGGCCCGGCGCTTGATAGCGGCCGCGGCGGCGCAAACTACACCGTCAGCGGCGTGATCAGCGGCCCGATCGTCGAAGACGTGCTGCTGTTCAAGCTCGGCGCCTACTACAACAAGGACGAAGGCTACTTCCGCAACCTTGCGGCCGACACCATCCCGACCTTGTCGCGCAACCACGGCAAGGCTGAAACCAAGATCCTGCGCGGCGCGCTCGAAGCGCGGCTCGGCGGTCTGACCCTGCTCGGCAAGCTCGACTATTTCGAGAGCGATGGTGATGGCCCCTCGGCTCAGAACCGCGGGATTTTTGATCGCAACACCTATGATCTGGCGATCGACAACCCCGGCGGCTACGCCAACGAGATCTGGACCGGCTCGCTCACCGCGACGATGGATATCGGCGCAGGCACGCTGACCAACGTGTTCGGCTGGCGCAAGTATGACGCCACCACCGATGGCGACATCGACGCGACCCCGCGCTTCCTGTTCCACTCGACCACCGAAACCGCGCAGGAGCAGTTCTCGAACGAGCTGCGCTACGCGATTTCGACCGAAAGCGGGCTCGACCTGACCTTCGGCGGTTTCTGGTTCGATCAGAACCTCGCCTACACCGAACAGCGCGCGCTGCCGCTTGCCAGCCCGCTCCAGTTCTTCGGCGGTGGCCGTCAGGATCACGAAGTGCTCGGCGTGTTCGCCAACGCGCAGTACGAAGTGATCAACGGCCTCTCGGTCATCGCGGGCATCCGCTGGAACCAGGAAACCAAGGACGCCGCCGTCACCTACGTCCGTCCGCGTCCGGCCTGTTCGGTGGTCGATGGCACCTGCCCGACCTCGGGCCGCAACCCGGTCCTGCTCAACCCGGTCACCGGCGCGACGACCGAGAACAACGGCTTCACCGACCGCGTGCGGTTCCGCAATGTCTCGCCGAAGCTCGGCCTCCAGTACGAATTCGGCGACAGCCAGGTCTACGGCCACTGGAGCCGCGGCTTCCGTTCGGGCGGCTATAACTTCCGCATCACCAACGCCAACGCCTTTGAACAGATCGCGCTGGCACCGGGCGGCACGCTCGCCTTCGACGAAGAAAAGGTCGACACCTACGAAGTGGGCGGCAAGTTCCAGACCGCCGACGGTGTGTTCACCTTCAACGTCGCGGGCTACATCACCAAGATCGACAACATGCAGCGCGAGGTGAACCAGTCGTCGCCGACCGCTGGTGTGGCCCAGTCGATCTTCAACACCGCCAACGCCTCGATCAAC
>JBIPOH010000477.1:0-2659 GCA_044379435.1 Novosphingobium sp. | reverse complement strand
CCACACCTTCGGCCTCGTCCCGAAATGTCTGGAAGGTGAGCACGGGACCAAAGACCTCGCTCTGGACGACTTCGCTCTGGTTGTCCTTGGGCACGATCAGCGTCGGCTCGATCCAGTTTGCGCCTTCCTTCCAGCGCTTGCCGCCGCGCACAATGGTGTCTCCTGCCGCCCGCGCGCGGTCGATGAAACCGAGGACGCGCTGCGCATGGACGGGGTGGATCAGCGCAGACATCGTGGTGGCCGGATCGCGGCTGTCGCCCATCACGTGAGCATCGGTATAGGCATGGAACTTGGCGAGGAATGCGTCCTTCACGCTGTCCTCGACGATGATCCGGGTGCCTGCCATGCAGACTTGCCCGCTATCGTCGAACTGCCCTGCGGCCTTCTTCGCCGCCGCATCGAGATCGGCATCGGCGAACACCAGCAGCGGGGATTTGCCGCCAAGCTCGGCGGTGAAGGGGACGATGTTTTCCGCCGCCGCCTTGCCGATGATGCGCGCGGTGGGAACGGAGCCCGTGAAGCTGATGCGCTTGATGCGCGGATCGGAGGTGAGCGCATTGCCCAGTTCTGCACCGAGGCCCTGCACGATGTTGAACACGCCCGCCGGGAAACCGGCCTCAGCGATCAGATCGGCGAGGATCGAAGCGGACAGCGGCGACCAGTCGGCCGGCTTCAGTATCACGGTATTGCCTGCCGCGAGCGCCGGGGCGCACTTCCACGTGGAGAGCATGAACGGCGCGTTCCACGGCGTGATGATGAGCGCGGGGCCAGCGGGCATCCGGATCACGCGGTTGAGCGTACTGCGTGAGGACCACACGCGCTCTTCGTGATCCGTCGCAAGGTCTGCGTAATTGCGGAAATTGGCCGCACCGCGCAGGATCACGCGCAGGCGCAGGCTTTCGAGCAGCATGCCCATGTCGAGGCATTCGACCATCGCCAGCTTTTCGACATTGGCTTCGATGAGGTCTGCCAGCCGGTGCAGATAGGCCCCGCGCTCCGCTGCCGAAAGCGCTGCCCATGCCGGAAATGCTGCGCTCGCTGCTTGTGCAGCATGGGCCGCCGTCTGCGCATCGCCGCGCGCCATGTCGGCCAGCTTGCGGTCCCAATCGAACGGGCAGCGCGTCTCGAAGGTTTCGGGCGAGCTGACCCGCTCCCCCCCGATGAAATGGTCGGGGGAGACGGAAACCCCGTCGATGTCGATCCGGCTGGGCATGGGCTTTGTCACTCGCTTGCTTTCTCCCCTTCAGGGGAGAGATACGAAGGCTTGCAAGCTTGCTTGCTAGCCGAAGTTGAGAGGGGTTTGGCGCTTGCCCCTCTCCCAACCCTCTCCCCTGAAGGGGGGAGGGCTCAGTTGTCAGATGTAGTGGAGGTAGTAGGTGAGCTGCTCGTCTTCGCTCTTGTCCGAAACGATGCGCACTTCCTCGCGCTTGATCGCGATGAAGTTGTCGACGAGTTCCTGCCCGATAGCAGCAGACAGGACCGTATCGGCCTCCAGCGCATCGAGCGCAGAGCCCAGATCGTGCGGCGTGTGGCGGTCGGTGCTGATCGTCTCCAGCCCGTCGTTCAGTTCCTCGCCCGGCAGTTCGTAGCCGTTCTCGATGCCCAGCAGCGCCGATTGCAGCAGGGCGGCCATCGCGAAATAGGGGCTCGCGGCGCAATCGGCGAGGCGATGCTCCACCCGCGCGGCAGAGCCGGTTTCGGCGGAGACACGCACCGTCACGCTGCGGTGGTCGATCCCCCAGTTCGCCCAGTATCCCGAAAGGCTGGCGGGCTGGAGGCGCGCATAGCTGTTCACTGTGGGCGCCATGATCGCCGAGAGCGCTTCATGGTGCTGCAGCATCCCCGCGATGCAGCCTTTCATCGTCTCGGACAATGTGCCGCTCGCCACGTCATCGGCAAAGGCGTTGCTGCCATCTTCCGCCGTGAAGCTCAGGTTGAAATGCAGGCCGCTGCCGCTCTTGTCGGCAAATGGCTTGGGCAGGAACGAGAGCAGGTAGCCGCGCTTGTAGAGCACTTCGCGCGCCATCTGGCGAAACAGGAAGGCATCGTCCGCCGCCTTCATCGCATCGGCAAAGCGCAGCGTGAGTTCGAATTGCGGCGCATCGAATTCGGCGTTGATGGATTCGATGGGAATGCCGCAGGCCGCCGCCGTCGCCCACACTTCCTCGATCAGCCCGGCAGGATCGGCGAACGGACCGGTGCCATAGACGAACGCACCGGGCGTTTCATAGGGCACCCAGCCGCCATCCGCGCCGCGCTGGAAGATATAGGCTTCCATTTCGATCCCGACCATCGGATCGAGCCCGCGCGCGCGCCATGCCTCGATCGCGCGGGTCAGCGCAGAGCGTCCGCACAGCGCGAAAGGTTCGTTCTGGAAGCGCAGGGCACCCAGCGCGATCTGCGTATTGGGTTCCCACGAGGGGCGCAGATCGGCGGGATCGAAAGTCACTTCCATGTCCGGCAGGCCCGTCAGCAGCCCGCCGCCCGGCGCGGCCACCAGCGCCTTGTCATACGTCACGGCGAACGTCCCGACGCACATGCGCGCGTGACCCTTGCTCGCCTCGCTCATCGGCACATACTTGCCGCGCGCGAGATTGAGCTGGTCGGCGAACAGGATGCGGCAGCGCTCGAAGCCTTCAGCCCGCACTGCGTTCGGTTC
>JBIPOH010000106.1:0-9515 GCA_044379435.1 Novosphingobium sp. | reverse complement strand
GCCGGGCCTATCTGCATCATCTGCACCGGTCGGGCGAAATGCTGGGCGCGATGCTGCTGACCGAGCACAACCTCTCGTTCTACCAGCAACTCATGGCGGCGATGCGCGCTGCGATCGCGGGGGGGACGTTCGCCGCCTTCGCGGCAGGTTTCCGCGCGCGCTATCTGGCGAAGCGGTAGGATTTCTCTGGCCCTAAGACCAGATTGACGGGCGCGGTTTCAGGGTTACGTGCAGCCCACCATGAATGATGTCGATGCTGTAATAACCTGGGTGGACGGGGCTGATCCTGCGCACGCGCGCAAGCGCAATGCCTACCTTTCCGATGCGAAGACGCCGCTCCACGATAACGGGATCAATCCGCATCGCTGGGTCTGCAGCGACGAGCTCAATTTCTGCCTGCGCTCCATTGCCAACAATGCGCCATGGGTGCGGCGGGTGTGGATTGTCACGGACAGCCAGACCCCTGACATTGCGCCGCTGCCGGAGGATTTTGCGAGCAAGATTGCCATCGTCGATCACGCGGTGATTTTTGCGGGCTTTGCCGAGACTCTGCCCACGTTCAATTCGCTTTCCATCGAAACCATGCTGTGGCGCATTCCGGGGCTCGCGGAACGGTTCCTCTACTTCAACGATGATGTGTTTCTCACCGCGCCCGTAACTCCGGCCGATTTCTTTGGCGATGATGGTCCGGTGCTGCGCGGAAAATGGGCCGATCATTCGGCGCTGGCAAAGTGCTCCACCGCGCGGGGTGAGGCAAGCTTGCTCAACCATTTCAATCAGATCAATGCGGCGGCCATGATCGGTTACGAGGCCGAACAGGTGTTTGAAAGCGCGCATGTCGTCCATCCGATGCTGCGGTCGGTGATGAGCGGACTGTTCGACATTTTCGCGGAAGACTGCCAGCGCAATGCCGGCTTTCGTTTCCGCGATACGGCGCAGTTTCTGCCGCAAAGCCTGCACAACCACGCGTGCCTCGCATCAGGCCACGCGAGCATTCTGGATACGCGCGACTATCTGCACGTGGCGGTGGGCGCGCTGGACCAATGGTCGGCCGCGGATGTTCATGCCTATCTGGGCGGGGCAGAGCGCCATGAAATCAAGTTTCTGTGCGTGAATGATTTGCCCGAAGTGGAGCGCAAGTTCCCCGAGGCGCGGGCTTGGATCGAAGCCGCTATTGCCTGAGGCCGGGTGCGGCTTTCCCGTAGCAACGCTTGCCAGATGCCCGCCGCAGCCGCCCGTTCGGCGCGAGGCTGGTCCGCCAAAATGGTCTTGATTGCGCTGGCGCGTCGGCCATGCTGGAGCAATCCTTGATTGGATTGTGCATGGGGGCATGTCTTGCGGGCAGGATGGATGTGGGCCGGGTTCGCCGGCGTGGGTGTGGTACTGGCTGGTTCGGCGGACGCGGCACTGGCCGAGGATGGAACGGTGCTGGCGGCGAAGTTTGGTGCGCTGGAATCGGTGCGGCAGATCAGCCTTTCAACCGATGGCAGCAAGGTTGCCTATATCGCGCCGCAGGATGATGGCGGGGCGCGGCTGATGGTGGCGGATCTGGCCGGAGACGGCGTGCCCAAGGCCATCCTTGCGCAGCGGCCCGGCGCGGAAACGCTGCGATCGTGCAGCTGGATCACCCCCGCGCGGCTCGTCTGCCGCAACAGCTTGGTCTATGATTATGGCGGTTATCTCATGCCGATCAGCCGCCTCTTCGCGGTCGACAGCGATGGCAGCAATGTGCAGCGGGTTTCAGCGGGGGTGGGCAGCGATACGCTGGGCGTGGTCGCGCTGACCGGCGGATCGGTGATCGACCGGGCCTTGCCGGGCAAACCGGGCCGCGTGCTGGTGACGCGCTTCTTCGTGCCGCAACAGTCCGTGCAATCGAACATCAAGCGCGATGTGACCGGCTTCGGTGTCGAGGAAGTCGATGTCCTGACCATGCACCGCCACACGGTCGAGCGACCGGTGGCCGAGGCCAGCGAATATATCAGCGACGGGCAGGGCAATGTGCGCATCATGGGGGTGCAGCCGATCGACGGGAACGGCGAACGGCGCGGGCAGGTGAGCTATTCCCATCGCATGGCCGGATCGCGCGAATGGCAGGCGCTCTCGAAGCTGCGGTTCGATGGGGCGGGCCGGGCGGAAGGCTTCAATCCCGTGGCGATCGATGCCGCGCGCAACGTGGTCTATGGCTTCCAGCCGCTGAACGGGGCGCAGGCGCTCTACACGATGGCACTGGACGGCACTGGCAAGCAGGAACTGGTGCTGGCGCGCGATGGCATCGATGTGGACGACCTCATTCGCATCGGCCGCAACCAGCGCGTGGTAGGCGCAAGCTATGCGACCGACCAGCGGTTGGCGGAGTTCTTCGATCCGGCGTTGAAGAAGCTGGGCGCAGGGCTGGGCAAGGCCTTGCCGGGCCAGCCCGCCATTGCGTTCCTCGATGCGAGCGATGATGGCAAGCTGCTGCTGCTGGCCTCCAGCGATGTCGATCCGGGCACGTTCTACCGCTATGATCCGGCAACGCGGCAACTGGCGCCGCTGCTGTCACAGCGCGCCGATCTGGCCGGGATCGCGATGGGGACGATGCAATCGGTGCGCTATCCGGCGGCGGACGGCACGATGATCCCGGCCTATCTCACTCTCCCGCCGGGCAGTTCAGGCAAGAACCTGCCCGCCATCGTGATGCCGCACGGTGGGCCTTCATCGCGCGACGAATGGGGGTTTGATTGGCTGGTGCAGTTCTTCGCGGTGCGGGGCTATGCTGTGCTCCAGCCCAATTACCGCGGATCGGCCGGGTTCGGCAGCGAGTGGTACAAGAACAATGGCTTTCAATCGTGGCGCACCGCGATCGGGGACGTGAACGATGCCGGGCGCTGGCTGCAGCAGCAGGGCATTGCCGCACCGGGCAAGCTGGGCATCGTCGGCTGGTCCTATGGCGGCTACGCGGCGCTGCAGACGTCGGTGCTCGATCCGGCGCTGTTCAAGGCCATCGTTGCCGTGGCGCCGGTGACCGACTTGCAGAGGCTGCGCGCGGACAGCAGCAGGCTGGGCCGGACGTTCATCGGTGAAGGCCCGGAAGTGGCCGCAGGATCGCCCGCAACCAACGCGGCGCGCATCTCGGCGCCGGTGCTGCTGTTTCACGGAGACCGTGACCTCAACGTCGACATATCGCAATCGCGCGTGATGGAGGACAGCCTGCGCGGGGCGGGCAAGGCCGTGACGCTCGTGACCTTCCCCGGCCTCGATCACCAGTTGGCTTCGGCCACGGCGCGCACGCGGATGCTGGCGGACAGCGATGCGTTCCTGCGCAAGGCCATGGGGATGTGAGGACGCAGGGCTGGCACGCAACAAAAAAGGCGGGGTGTTGGCCCCGCCTTCTTCGTGTTCGGTCTGAAACCAGTTGATCAGCGCGAGTAGAACTCGACGACCAGGTTCGGTTCCATCTTCACCGGGTAGGGCACTTCGTCGAGCGTCGGAACGCGCACGAAGGTGGCCTTGTCTGCCTCGGCGGCGACGTAATCGGGCACGTCACGCTCGGCCAGCGACTGGGCTTCGGCGATGAGCGCCATTTCCTTGGCCTTGGGGCCGAGGGTCAGGATATCACCGGGGCGCACGCGGCGGCTGGCGATGTTGCACTTCACGCCGTTGACGCGGATGTGGCCGTGGCTGACGATCTGACGGGCCGAGAAGATCGTCGGCGCGAACTTGGCGCGGTACACGATCATGTCGAGGCGCTGTTCGAGCAGGCCGATCAGGTTCTGGCCGGTGTCACCCTTCATGGATGCGGCTTCCTGATAGGTGCGCTTGAACTGCTTTTCGGTGACGTCGCCGTAGTAGCCACGCAGCTTCTGCTTGGCGCGCAGCTGGATGCCGAAGTCCGACACCTTGCTCTTGCGGCGCTGGCCGTGCTGGCCGGGGCCATAGGCGCGGCGGTTGACCGAGCTCTTCGGGCGGCCCCAGATGTTTTCGCCAAGACGGCGGTCAATCTTATGCTTTGATGCCTTGCGCTTCGACACAGGCAGTCCTTTCAATTTGCTGTGGGGCCGGCGCTAGGCTGGCCCGATGGTGATCCAGCCTTGAGGCCGGGGTTTCGTAGACCCGGAACCGCACCATTTCCCCATGCGGGGAAATGCGGCCACTGCTTCACCGGGCGTGCAGGGCCAATTGCGAAGGCGCGCCTAGACCAGCGATTGCGGGGAATGTCAAGGCAGGAGTGGATGTGCTGCCCGTGCAAACCAATCTGGAAATAGGGACTGTCCCTGTTTATGCGGCGCTCACTTCTCGCGCGGGCCGGGTTTGCGCATGAGCGTGGTGAGGACGCCGCGCAGGGTGCGCACTTCGAGATGGTTCCAGCCGGGCTTGGTGAGCATGGTGCGCAAGGTGCGGTGCGTCACATCTGCCCGGCTGTAAGGTTCGAAATAGCCGCGCGGCTCAAGCAACTGGGTGAAGTGGCCGATCAGGCCTTCGAGTTCCTCCTGCGGGGCAGGGGGGAGGAGGGGATCTTCGGCCGGGGGCTGCGCAAGGCCGGATGCCGCGTGCTTTGACCATTCGTAGGCGCACAAGATCACCGCCTGCGCGAGGTTGAGCGAGCCGAACTCCGGGTTGATCGGCACGGTGATGATGCTGCGGCAGAGCGCAACGTCATCGGTTTCGAGGCCGGAGCGTTCGGGGCCGAAGACGAAGGCGGTGCCGCCCTGGGCGCTGACCATCTCCTTCGCGGCCTCCTCTGGCGTGAGGACGGGCTTGGTCACACCGCGCTTGCGCACGGTCGTCGCGTAGACATGCGCGCAATCGGCGACGGCTTCGGCAAGGGTTTCGTAGACTTCGGCCTGTGCCAGCACGATATCCGCGCCTGCTGCGGCGGGGCCAGCGCTGGGATTGGGCCAGCCATCACGCGGGGCGACGAGGCGCATCCGGGTGAGCCCGAAATTGAGCATGGCGCGCGCCGCCTTGCCGATGTTCTCACCGAGCTGCGGGCGGACAAGGACGATGACGGGGGCGTTGGCTTGCTGGGTCACGAGCCGCCAACCTCGCGCACGGTGCTGGCGAATTCCTCGAAGTCGCGGGCTTCGGTGAAATCGCGGTAGACGCTGGCGAAGCGGATATAGGCGACGCTATCGAGCCGGCGCAGTCCTTCCATCACCATCTCCCCGATCTGGCGGCTTTCCACTTCGGCATCGCCCAGCGTTTCGAGCTGGCGCTGAATGCCGGAGACGAGGCGCTCGATGCGTTCGGGCGAAACCGGGCGCTTGCGGCAGGCGAGCGCGACGGATTGTTCGATCTTGGCGCGATCAAACGGTTCGCGGCGTGGCTCGCTGCCGTCAACGCCGCTTTTCAGCACCATGACTTCGCGCAGCTGTACGCGCTCAAACGTGGTAAAGCGCGCGCCGCAGCCTTCGCACTGACGGCGCCGGCGGATCGAGGTGTTGTCCTCGCTCGGCCGGCTGTCCTTTACCTGGCTTTCTTCATGGGCGCAGAAGGGGCAGCGCATGCGCTTCTATTTGATCCGCTTCCAGAACGCATAACCTGCGCCGACCGCGAGGCCGAGCGGGAGCGACACCCACGGGAGCAGCGCGCCCGCGACCGCGCCGATACCCGCGCCGACGAGGACTGGCTTGGTCGAGGGGTGGTCCATGCCCTGCTTGGCCATGCCTTCGATTTCGGCCTTGGCGCGGGCGGCGATATCGTCGTTTCCGGCCATGGTTTCAGAGCTCCGGATAGATCGGGAAGCGGGCGCAGAGGGCTTCAACCTTGGCGCGCACAGCCTCTTCAACCTGACCGTCGCCTTCATCGCCATTGCGCGAGAGGCCATCGACCACTTCGGCAATCAGCGCGCCGATTGCACGGAACTCGTCCTCACGGAAGCCGCGCGTCGTGCCCGCAGGCGTGCCGAGGCGGATGCCCGAGGTGACGAAGGGCGAGCGCGTATCGAACGGGATGCCGTTCTTGTTGCAAGTGAGCCAGGCGCGGTCGAGGCCCTTTTCGGCGGCCTTGCCCGTCACGTCCTTGGCCGTGAGATCGACTAGCATCGAGTGGTTGTCGGTGCCGCCCGAGACGATGCCGAGGCCGGCGTCCTTGAGGCTTTCGGCCAGCGCGCGGGCATTGGCGACGACCTGGTGCGCATAGGCCGAAAACTCGGGCTTGAGCGCTTCGGCGAAGGCGACGGCCTTGGCGGCGATGATGTGGACCAGCGGGCCGCCCTGCAGGCCGGGGAACACTGCCATGTTGAACTTCTTGGCGAGCGCCTCGTCGTTTGTCAGGATCACGCCCGAGCGGGGTCCGCGCAAGGACTTGTGCGTGGTGGTGGTGACCACGTGGGCGTGGGGGATCGGCGAGGGATGCGCGCCGCCCGCGACGAGGCCCGAAATGTGCGACATGTCCACCAGCAGATAGGCGCCAATCTCGTCCGCGATGGTGCGGAAGGCTTCCCAGTCCCAAACGCGCGAATAGGCGGTGCCGCCTGCGATGATCAGCTTGGGCTTGTGTTCATGAGCAAGGCGGCGAACCTCGTCCATATCGATCTGGTGGTCCTCGCGGCGCACGCCATAGGCGATGGGGCTGAACCACTTGCCCGACATGTTGACCGGCGAACCGTGCGTGAGGTGGCCGCCCGAATTGAGGTCGAGGCCCATGAAGCTGTCACCGGGCGAAAGCAGGGCGAGGAACACGGCCTGATTCATCTGGCTGCCCGAATTGGGCTGCACGTTTGCGAAAGCGCAGCCGAACAGCTGCTTCGCGCGCTCGATGGCGAGGGTTTCCACGACATCGGCATATTCGCAGCCGCCGTAGTAGCGCTTGCCGGGATAGCCTTCGGCATACTTGTTGGTGAACACCGAGCCAGCGGCTTCGAGGCAGGCGAGGCTGGTAATGTTCTCAGACGCGATCAGCTCGATCTTGGTCTGCTGGCGGTGCAGCTCACCGCGGATTGCGGCGTAGACTTCGGGATCGGCGGCGGCGAGATGCTCGGTAAAGAAGCCGGGCTTGCGGATATCCAGTGCGGGGGCAGAGGCGTTCATCGGCGGTGGCTCCTTATGCGAAAGCGGGGGTGGAAAGCTTGGAAACGCGGCCTTCGTGGCGGCCGCCCAGAAATTCGCCTGCGAGGAAAGCCTCGATGCAGGCCTTGGCCATCTCAGGGCCGATCACACGCGCGCCCATGGCAATGGCATTGGCATTGTTGTGCGAGCGGCTGAGCGAAGCCGACAGCGGCTCGCTGACGAGCGCGCAGCGCAGTGCCGGGTGGCGGTTCACCGCGATGGAGATGCCGATGCCCGAGCCGCAAAGCGCGACGCCGCGCTCCGCCTCGCCCGAGGCGACAGCCTGCGCGAGCTTGTAGCCATAATCGGGATAGTCGACGCTGGCGGTGCTGTCCGGGCCGAGATCGAGCACTTCGTGGCCGAGCGCGGCCATGTGTGCGGCGAGTTCGGCCTTGAGATCGATGGCGGCGTGATCAGATGCAATGGCGATGCGCATGGGCGGGCGTCAGCTTCCTGAGGCAGGGGGATTCGCGTATCCCCAGTGCTTTAGGAGGGTTGGCCCGGCTTTGCCAGTGCGAGTGATTGCCTTAAGTGCAGTATTAGTGAGATTTATGGAAAAGGGCTATTCGGCAGGCCTTAGCACCAGTTCCATCTGGCTCAGCGGCGCAAACGGGCGGCGCAGGAAATCGAAAGCGGCGCTGCCGGCCTGAAGCAGCGGGATCAGCGGGTGGGCCACGGCGGGGCGCTGCGCGGTGATTTTCACAAGACCCAGCCGCCGCAGTTCTTCCAGCAGCGAAACCGACCAGAACGGTGCGCCCTGCGTGTAGCTGAAGCTCACCGTCTCCAGCCCGCACTCCTGCGCCAGCGCCTCAAGGCTGCGGCGTTGAAACAGCACGAAGTGGCGCGGGGTGTGAAAACCTGCCCATGAGCGGTGGCGAAAAAGACGGGCATCCAGCGACATGTAGTTTGGCGTCTTGATGAACAGCTGGCCGCCGGGCTTCAGCAGGCGGCGCACCTTGGCCAGCATCGCGCGCGGATCGGACACGTGCTCGATCAGATTGAGCATGAGAATGAAATCGAATTGGCCATCCAGCTCGGCGTCCTCGATGCGCCCTTGCACGAATGTGTGGCCCTTGGCGCGGGCAAGCTGCGCCGCACCGCCATCAAGGTCGACGACTGTCGTCTTGGTCACGCGCGCATCGGCGCCCTTGACCATATCAAGCAGCCAGCCGCTGCCGCCGCCGATATCGAGGACAGAAAGGTTCTCGCCCGGGACTGCGCCGAGCAGGCTCTTGAAGCGGCGGCGATCCAGCGCTTCCTTGATCTTCTGGACGGCGGAGGCCTTGCCCCCGTCTTCTCCGGCACCATAGGAATAGTAGTTGGCCGGATAGATCTCGCCCAGCCGGTCCACTGGCATGGGATCGATGAACAGCACCCCGCAAGGGTCGCAGGCGTGCCAGATCCAGTCCTCGTGGCTCGTGCAGTATTCGATGTCGTGCGCTTCGGCGTGGAAGCGGGTGTCGTTCCGGCCGCAGAGCGGGCATTGGGGGCGGTGGCCGGTCATTTCGGCAAGCTCGGGAAACAGAGCGGGGGCGTTCATGGTCGGCCTCTTACTTGCGGTTGTAGAGCGCGCGGAAGGCGGCGCCATAGGTGGTGCGGCGGGCGTCCATCGCGGGGCCCATGCCGACGCGTTCGAACACCGCTTCGAGCTGGTCGAAGCAGGTATAGGACACGCTCGGTTCCCAGTGGTGGAGCAGGTGGCGGTTGAACCCGGCCGCGCCGAACAGGCGAGCGAAGGGGCCAGTGCCGAATAGGCGGGTATGGGCACCGTGATCGACTTCGCGGTAATCGACCGCGCCGCGCGCTTCGAGCGAGCGGTGTTCGAGAAGCTGGCGAAGTGCGCCGAGGAACGGGAAGACGACGCCGACGCCGATGACCCAGGCCAGCGCGGCAGCGGGTCCGCCGTTGAGCAGAAGCGCGGCCAGAATGGCAAGATGCGCCGTGATGCCGCCGAGGAGGACGAGCCTGTCACGCGCGGCGCCCTCGGGTTTGCTGGCGGCCTTGGGCGCGGTGAGGCGGCTGCGGGCAAGGAGCACTTCCACGACGCGCCAGCCGGTCAGCGCTTTGCCGATAAACGCGCCGTCGAGCGGGCGGAAATAGGTGTTCTCGGCGTCGGTGCGGGTGCCGAAGGCGCGGTGGTGTTCGAAGTGAACCTTGCGGTACTTGCGCACGCTGGTGCCGATCATCCAGCCGACGAGCACATCGCACAGCAGATCGCTGGTCTTGCGGTCTTTCGCCAGGTTGGCATGCGCGCCTTCGTGGATGAACAGCTGAACATAGGCGATCCAGAAGCCGAAGCCCGCCGCGCCGCACAGGACGGCGGCGATCATGCCGATGAGGCCGAACTGCGCAAACCACACCGTGCCGGCCCCTGTCCAGACAAGGCCAAGGTAGCCCAGCGCGATATCGCGCCAGACCCGGGGGTAATCGGGCCGCAAGTCCTTGAGCAGCGCGGTAAACGGCTTACCCTCCGCATCGAACAGCTCG
>JBIPOH010000105.1:0-9516 GCA_044379435.1 Novosphingobium sp. | reverse complement strand
CGATGCCGAAGGGCGGCTGGTGCTGTGCGATGCGGTGACGTGGGTGCAGAAGGAATATGCGCCGGCCACGATCATCGATCTGGCCACGCTGACCGGCGCGATCATCATTTCGCTGGGCCATGAACATGCGGGCATGTTCTGCAATGACGATCTGCTCGCCAGCCAGCTCGATGCGGCAGGCAAGGCGAGCGGCGACAGCCTGTGGCGCTTCCCGCTGGGGTCCGCCTACGACAAGCTGATCGACAGCCCGATTGCCGACATGAAGAACGTCGGCCCGCGCTATGGCGGCTCGATCACCGCGGCGCAGTTCATCCAGCGCTTTGTGGACAAGGGCGTGGCCTGGGCGCACCTCGATATTGCGGGTACGGTGTGGATCGACAAGCCCGGCGCGACGCATGACAAGGGCGCGACGGGCTTTGGCGTGCGGCTGCTCGATCGCTACGTGCGCGACGTGCTGGAAAGCTGATGCCCAAGATGCGCCGCAAGGCGGATTTGCCGAGCAAGCTCTGCGCCGCCTGCGGCCTTCCGTTCACATGGCGCAAGAAGTGGGAGCGCGATTGGGACAACGTGAAGTTCTGTTCGGATCGCTGCCGCAGCGGCAAAGGCAAGCTGGCATGAACGCCCGTTTCTCTCGGCGCGGGATACTGGCGGGGGCGGGCGGCATGGCAGCGCTTTCGGCCTGGCCATGGATTGCGCCGCACGCTGCGCCAGCCCGCCTCGCTGATGCCGCCGTGCCGATCAGCCCGGCAGAGCGCATGGCGCGGATCGCCAAAGTGCAGGGGCTGATGCAGGAGCAGGGCGTGGCCGCGCTGCTGGTGGAGAGCGGCAGCAGCCTGACCTATTTCACCGGCGTGCGCTGGTGGCGTTCTGAGCGGATCACGGCGGCAGTGATTCCGGCGCAGGGCAAGCCGATCATCGTGACGCCGTTCTTCGAGGCGCCCTCGATCAACGAGACGCTGGCCGTGCCGGCGGATGTGCGCACCTGGCACGAGGACGCAAGCCCCTTTGCGCTGATTGCCGATGCGCTGAAAGGGCGCTCCGGGCCAGTGGCGGTGGAGCAGACGACGCGGGCGTTCATCACCGAGGGGCTGGCGCGCGAAGGCAAGTTCGCGGTGGTTTCGGGCGCGGGGCTGGTCAATGCCTGCCGCCAGATCAAGTCTCCAGCCGAACTGGCGCTGATGCGGATTGCCAATGCGATCACGCTGGCGGCGCTGAAGGAAGCGCGCGGCGCGGTGCAGCAGGGCATGCGCGCGGATGATATCGGTGCGCTGGTGAATACTGCGACAACGCGCATGGGCGGGACGAGCGACTTTGCGCTGGTGCTGCTCAACGAAGCGAGCGCCTATCCGCATGGCTCGAAGACGCCGCAGGTGGTGCGCGAGGGCTCGGTCGTGCTGATGGATTGCGGCTGCGTGGTCGAGGATTACCAGTCGGACATTTCGCGCACGTTCGTGTTTGGCGAGCCCAGCGCGCAGCAGCGCAAGGTGTGGGACACGATCCGGCGCGGACAGGACATGGTGTTTGGCGCGGCGAAGGTGGGCACACCGGTCAGCGCGCTCGATGCAGCGGTGCGCCGGTTCTATGAACGCGAGGGCTGGGGGCCGGGCTTCGCGCTGCCGGGGCTTTCGCACCGCGCAGGGCATGGGATCGGGATGGACGGGCATGAAAGCCCCTATCTCGTCGGAAATGATCACACGCCGCTCATGCCGGGTATGTGCTTTTCGAACGAGCCGGGGCTTTATATGCCGGGTGCCTTCGGGATGCGACTGGAGGACTGCTGGGCTATGACCGAGGCCGGCCCCGAGAGCTTCACGCCGCTGGCGCGCTCGCTTGACGATCCGATCTGAGGCGGCGGTGCGGGTCGATTTCTATCAGCTTTCGCGCGATCCGGCGGAACTGGTGCTGCCGCGCCTCGCGCAGGGCACGCTGGGTGCGGGCGAGCGGCTGCTGGTGGTTTCCGAGGATGCGGGCCAGCTGGGCCGGATCAGCGAGGCCTTGTGGACGCGCATTCCCGAAAGCTTCCTCGCGCATGGCATGGCCGGCGGCGCGCACGATGCGCGCCAGCCGATCCTGCTGAGCCACGAAGCGGTGCCTGCCAATAGCGCGCGCTATCTTGCGTTGGCGGACGGGGTGTGGCGCGAGTTTGCAGACGCGGCGCGCGTGTTCCTGCTGTTTCCGCCCGAGCGGATCGACGATGCGCGGGCGACCTGGCGAATGCTGGGTAAGCGCGAGGGGGCGGAGCGCAAGTATTGGCGGCAGGAAGGCGGGAAATGGCTGGAGGGGCCGTAACCGCCCACAACCTTGCAGTGCAGCACAAACCCCGCTAGGGGCGCGGCCAGCCAAAAGCCTCCCATAAAACGCAAGGAACATCCCATGGCGGTTACCCGCACCTTTTCGATCATCAAGCCCGATGCCACGCGCCGCAATCTGACCGGCGCTGTCACCAAGATGCTTGAGGAAGCCGGCCTGCGCGTCGTCGCTTCGAAGCGCATCCACATGAGCCGTGAGCAGGCCGAGGGCTTCTACGCCGTCCACCGCGAGCGTCCGTTCTTCAACGATCTGGTTGAATTCATGATCTCCGGCCCGGTCGTGGTGCAGGTGCTGGAAGGCGAGAACGCCATGCAGCGCAACCGCGACATCATGGGCGCGACCAACCCCGCGAACGCCGAGCCGGGCACGATCCGCAAGGAACTGGCCGAATCGATCGAAGCGAACTCGGTCCACGGTTCGGATTCGGACGAGAACGCCGCGATCGAGATCGCCTATTTCTTCAAGCCGGAAGAAATCGTCGGCTGATCCAGCCGATCAGGCTGCTATAGCAGGGGCCGCTGGAGCGATCCGGCGGCCTTTTGCTTTTGAGGATGACGCGCGATGTTCGGAATGGGGGACGGGTCCTGCCCGTTCGAATTCAACTTCGATCCGGCCACGTTCAAGGTGGGCGATTATGTGAGCTACCGCGTGACGGGGAGCCTCGAAGGTATGCCGTTCGTGGGCACCTTGCTCGAAGTGCATGAAGACCACGTGGTGATCTCGCCGGGCGAGAGCGAACCTGATGCGCGCTATCGGGGCACGCGCGAGGACCGGCCGGTGGTGGACATCAGCGAGATCTGAGCGCCGATGAACACACGTTTATTTTCTTTGCGTCGCCCCGTGCTCGACACGGGGCCAGGCTTTTCTTCCGGCGCGGCGCCTGAAACAAGAAAGCCAAGGCCCGAATCAAGTCCGGGCCGATGATTCCATAGGTTGGCATCTAGCCCTGAGCCGCCTGAGGGCCGCGTGCGTACCAGCGGCCCAGCATCGAGGCCATCAGGGCGATAGCGGCAAGGCCCAGCAGGATCGGCAGGCGGAAGCTGGCGCCGCCCGCGAGCATCGCCGCTGCGATGAGGCAGGCGGCAGCGCAGCCCAGATCCCAGCCGCCTTCGGTCGCCATCGAGAAGCGCAGCACGCACGGGCTTTGCCGCGCCATCGCGTAGAGCGGGGCAAGCATGGCGGTGCTGGTCATCGGCACGACGAGCGCGCCCAGCGCGGTGGCCATGATCGCGAGGAGCGGATGGGCAAATGCCGCGCCCTTGAGCGCGAGCGCCAACGCTGCCGCGCCATAGGCAATCACCAGCGAATGGCGCGGGTGGCCGCCGTCGATCAGGCGGCCGACGAGGAGGCTGCCTGCCGCCGCCGCAACGCCCGCCGCCGCCATGGCCCCGCCAAACGCATCGAAATGCTCGCCCAGCGAAGCGAACAGCGCAAGGTTCCAGATCACCACACCGCAGCCGGCGTGGAAACCTTCGCTCAGATAGAGCCGCCGGGCATGACGGGCCACGGCAGGGTCGAGAACTGCCGCAGCGTCCACCGTCGGATTGGGCGCGCGAAGCAGCGGGAGCGCGGTGGCGAGTTGCAGTATTGCGATGGCGAGGAAGGCAGTCAGCGGCCCGGCATGGGCGAGCAGCAGGCCGCCGCTGACCGGTGCGATGATGCCCACGACAGCGCTTGTCGCCTGCTGGATGCTGACCTGCCGCCCGCCTTTGCCGGTTTCGGTGAGCGCGGGCATGAAGGCGTGCCACGCGGTCCAGTAGAGCACGCTGCCAAGGCCGCTGACGGCGAGGAACACGGCGAGCAGCGGGCCGACGCTGGTGACGAAGGGCAGCAGTGCAAAGCTGAGGGCGCGGATTGCGACGCCGATCAGCAGCGTGCCCTTGAGCCCCACACGCAGCGCCAGCGGCAGGACCAGCGGACGCAGGCCAAAGCGCGAAAGCAGGATGAGCGCGAAGCTGGCAAGCGCGGCGGGATAGGAGAACCCGCGCGTGACGAGGAACCCCGCCACGAAGATGCCGCCGCTTGCTTCTACAAACGATTGCAGGCCCGAGTGGACATAGACGCGCTGGAGGGGAGTGATCGCGCTGGAGGGCATGGAGGTTCGCCTAGAAATCCATCATCGCCGCAAGCTTGCGCGGCGCGACGGCCTGCCACGAGCGGCGCAGCCATTCACCGATATCGTCCCAGTCGGTGCCGCCAAGGTCAAGCCGAATACCTATCCACCCGTCGCCGAAATAGGCCGGGCGGAAGAAGCGCTCCGGGTCGCTGTCGATGAGCTGTTCCTGCTCGTCCACGCCGCTGATCTTGACGAGGAGCGCGCATTTCCTGTCAGCGTGGCGGTCGGTGCTGACCCAGGCAAACTTCTTGCCTTTCACGATGCCGAAGCAGGCCATGCCGTGGCTGAGGCTTTCCTCGGCTTCGGGCAGCGCCATGGCCAGGGCGCGGACTTGCGCAGTGAGCCATGCGGGATCGGTTTCGCGCGTGACGAGATCGGCAAGGCAGCGTGCATAGAGCTGGTGTTCGGCAAAGAGCACGCGCGCCGCCAGCGTTGCTGCCGAATCGCCGGGGAGAATCGCGACCGGGATCTGGCCCAGCACCGGGCCTTCATCGAGATCAGCGGTGACGAGGTGCACGGTGCAGCCGGCGTGCGTATCGCCTGCGGCAATCGCGCGTTCGTGGGTGTGCAGACCCGTGTACTTCGGCAGGAGCGAGGGGTGGATATTGACCATCCGCCCCTCCCAGCGCGCGACAAATTCAGGGCTGAGGATGCGCATGTAACCGGCAAGCGCGATCCACTGCGCGCCGTGACGGCGGACCTCTACCTCCATCGCTGCGTCATGCTCGGCGCGAGGCACGCCCTTGTGGGGGAGGACGAATGTGGGAATGCCCTCTGCCTCGGCCAGCTTGAGGCCGCCCGCCGCGGGGTTGTTGGAGAGGACGAGCACGATCTCGTACGGGCAGGCATCGAGGCGGCTGGCATAGAGCAGCGCGGCCATATTGGTGCCGCTGCCGGAAATGAAGACGGCGACTGGAGCGCGGTTCATCTTCTTATCCTCCCCATTTTTGCGAAGCACAAATGGGGAGGTGGCAGCCCGCAGGGCTGACGGAGGGGTTCTTGCGGAAACGAAGAGCCCCTCCGACCCGCCTGCGGCGGGCCACCTCCCCATTTGCGTCTTCGACGAAAATGGAGAGGAAGGGTTCAGCCATGATGAACTGCTTCCCACGGCGCGCGGGCAGACCATGCCTCAGCGCTGCCGAAGACGGTGCAGCCCTTTTCGCCCGCGACGATCTCGCCCACGGCGAACGCAGTTTCGCCAGCGGCCATGAGATCGGCGGTGAGGGCTGCAGCTTCATCGGCGGCGACGGCGATGATCATGCCCACGCCGCAGTTGAAAGTGCGGGCCATTTCCTCGGGCTCGATCTGGCCCTGCGCCTGAAGGAAGGCCATCAGGCGCGGCTGTTCCCATGCGTCCGCGTCGATGCGGGCGTGGAGGCCCTTGGGCAGAACCCGGGGGACGTTTTCGAGCAGGCCGCCGCCCGTGATGTGGGCGAGGGCATGGATGCGGCCCGACCGGATGAACGGCAGCAGGCTCTTCACATAGATGCGCGTCGGTTCGATCAAGTGATCGATCAGCAGGCGTTCGTTGTCGAACAGCGCGGGGCGGTCCATCTTCCAGCCCTTGTCTGCCGCAAGGCGGCGGACGAGCGAATAGCCATTGGAATGGACGCCCGAGGAGGCCAGACCGATCAGCACATCGCCCTCGGCAACGCGGCTGCCGGTAAGCTGCTCGCCGCGCTCCACCGCGCCGACGCAGAAGCCCGCGAGGTCATAGTCCCCCGCTGCATACATGCCGGGCATTTCCGCCGTCTCGCCGCCGATCAGCGCGCAGCCGGCCATACGGCAGCCTTCGGCAATGCCCGCAACGACTCGCTCGGCCACGCCCGTATCAAGCTTGCCGGTGGCGAAATAATCGAGGAAGAACAAAGGCTCTGCACCCTGAACGATCAGATCGTTGACGCACATGGCGACAAGATCGATGCCAATCGCGTCGTGCCGATCATGATCGATCGCGAGCTTGACCTTGGTGCCCACACCATCGTTGCCCGCCACCAGCAGCGGGTCCTTGTAGCCCGCAGCCTTGAGATCGAAGAACGCGCCGAAGCCGCCCAGTTCGGCGTCTGCGCCGGGGCGGGCCGTGGCGCGCGCGAGGGGGCCGATGGCCTTTACCAGCGCATTGCCGGCGGCGATGTCTACCCCCGCCTTGGCGTAGGAATAGGACTGCTGCGTTTCATCATTGGAAGCCATGGGGCAGCCGCCTAGCGCTTTCCTGCTTGGATTTCCACTTGCCTTTGGGCAAAAGCGCAGCCAGCCGACGATCAGCGCATCCCCCGCGTCCGCAGATGGAGTTCTCTTGGCCGCCTTGCGCCCAACCTTGCCGAACCTGATGCTTTGGCCTGATCTTTCGCGGCGGAAGCGCCTTGCGCTGCTGGCGGGGCTTGGCCTGTTGCTCGCGGGCGGGGGCGCGGCGATCTATGCGCAGATCGAAGGTGATCGCGGGATCGCGCCGATTGCCAGCAACGGCGATTATGAAGTGACCGGGATCGAGGTCAATGTCAGCGGCAAATCGGCCGAGGACGCGCGTGCCAACGGCTGGCGGCAGGCGCAGCGGCTGGCATGGGAAAAGTTGTGGAAGTCCAACGGGCTGGGCGGCGGCAGCGCTCCCGGGCTGGATGATGGCACCATCGAGGGCATGGTTTCCGCGGTGGTGGTGGAGCAGGAGCAGATCGGGCCAAGGCGCTATATCGCGCGGCTGGGCGTGATCTTCGACCGCACGCGCACCAGTGGCTACCTTGGGATGCAGGGCCAGATCGCGCGCTCGGCGCCGATGCTGGTGATCCCGGTGCTGATTCAGGGCGGCGCGGCGTCGGTGTTCGAAACGCGCACGCCCTGGCAGAAGGCCTGGGCCGAATACCGCACTGGATCAAGCGTGATCGATTATGTGCGGCCGAGCGGGGCAGGGGCGGAATCGCTGCTGCTGACGGCAGGGCAGGTGGGCCGCCGCAGCCGCAACTGGTGGCGGCTGGTGCTCGATTCGTTTGGCGCGGCGGATGTGATCATGCCGATGGCGAAGCTGGAGCGGCTGTGGCCGGGCGGGCCGGTGCGCGGCACCTTCACTGCGCGGCAGGGGCCGGACAACCGCTTCATCGGCAGCTTCGAGCTGACCGCGCAGAGCGAAGACAAGCTGCCCGCCATGCTGGCCGAGGCGATTACCCGGCTTGACGGGCTTTATGCAGGCGCACTGGCGGCGGGGCAACTGGCGCCCGATCCCTCGCTTTCGATGCGGCCTGATCTTGATCCCGCGCTGGTGGAAAGCATTGTCGCCAAGCTGGGGCCTGCGCCTGCCGCGACGGCGGCGGCTGGCCCGGAAGCCGCAGCGACAACAGCGGCAGTGCCGACGGTGGCAGTCACGGTGCAGTTCGTGACGCCCGATGGCGCGGCGGTGGATGCGGCGCTCGCGGCCTTGCGCCGAGTGGAGGGCGTGAAGGAAGCCGCCACCACGAGCCTTGCGATTGGCGGCACTTCGGTGATGCGCGTGACCTTTGCGGGCGAGATCGACGTGCTGGCGGCAGCGCTGCGCGCGCAGGGCTGGCGCGTGACCCAAGGGGCTGGTGCGCTCAGCATCCGCAAGTAGACCGCGATGAGCCAGATTGCCCTGCCCCTCGTCACGGCGACAAACGCCGAGGCGGTGCTCACCGGCCCTTCGCTGGAGCCGGTGCTGGCGCTGCTGGCAGGCGCAGCGGAGTGGCCCTATCGCGCCGCTGTGCTCGCCGGGGCGCCGCGCTGCGGGAAAAGCCTTTTGGCGCGGTGGTTTGCCGCAAGCGGGCTGGGTGATGCGCTGGATGATGCCGATGGCCTGCCCGAAGACGCGGTGTTTCACCGCTGGAACCGCGCGCAGGCCGAAGGGCGGCCCTTGCTGATCGTATCGAACCGCGCGCCGGGGACATGGGCCGTGGCGCTGCCCGATCTGGCATCGCGGCTGGGGGCGGCGCTGATGATCGAAATTGCCGCGCCCGATGACGATCTGCTGCGCGCGCTGGTGGAAACCCACGCGGCGCGGCGGGGGCTGGCGCTGGGCGATGCGGTGCTGGCCTATGTGCTGCCACGGCTGGAGCGCAGCCACGCCGCAGCAGAGGCGCTGGTCGAAACAATTGATCGCCTGTCCCTTGAGCGCAAGGCCGCCGTCACCATATCCCTTGCGCGGGATGCGCTGGCCGAGAGGGTACATGGGGTGCCCGAGGCTGAACGGCAGCCCAGATTGCTGTAGACCTGATGCTGAAGAGTGGCTGCTTTAGGCACGCTTGCGTTGAAAGCGGAAAAGGGGGAAAAGCGCGGCCATGTTTGCTAGCCTAACTGCCTATCTGGACTCGATCCGTGCTCGCGATCCTGCACCGCGTTCACGCTGGGAAATCCTGCTTTATCCGGGGCTTCACGCCGTCGGCTTCCACCGCGTGGCGCATTGGCTGTTCGTACGGCGGATGTTTTTCCTGGCGCGGTTCGTGAACCATCTGGCGCGGTTTTTCACCGGCATCGACATTCACCCCGGCGCGACGATCGGGCGGCACCTGTTTATCGACCACGGCTTTACCGTGATCGGCGAGACGGCCGAGATCGGCAACAATGTGACGATCTATCAGTGCGTTACGCTGGGTGGCACCAATCCCGCCAATGGCGTGCCGGGCAAGCGGCACCCGACGCTGAGCGACAATGCGATCATCGGTTCGGGCGCGCAAATTCTGGGACCGATCACGGTTGGTCCGCGCGCGCGCGTGGGCGCCAATGCCGTGGTGACCGAAGACGTGCCCGAAGGCGCGACGATGGTCGGCCTCAAGGCGCGCTCCACGCTGGTGCCGGTCGAAACCTGGCTCAAGGACTTCATTCCGTATGGCACGCCCTGCAAGGAGCCGTGCGAGCCTTCGGGCGGAACGCGAGTCGACGAACTTGAGGCCGAGGTTGCGCTCTTGAAGGCGCAAGTCGCGGCGCTCTTGGAGCGGCAGGGTGAACCTGCTGAGCCGGTGCGCGGCGGGCCGCAGCGCAGGAGCCGCAGCTGAGCGTGATCGGCAGCGATACGGGCGAGGCGGGCAGCCCCACGGTCCTGACGTTTCCAAACCAGCGCAGCGAGCCGCAGGTCGGGTTCGACCGGGTGG
>JBIPOH010000104.1:0-9533 GCA_044379435.1 Novosphingobium sp. | reverse complement strand
TTTCGGGCATTTCGGGCAAGCAGGATACGCTGGAAAAGCTCCACGCGCTGTCCGCGCTGATCCGCGGTGCGGTCGAATATGCGTCCGGCCACACCAGCACGGCCAGCAATGCCGAAGCCGTGCTCGGTGCCGGGCACGGCGTGTGCCAGGATCACGCGCATGTGTTCATTGCGGCGGCCCGCGCGCTGGGCGTGCCGGCGCGCTATGTCAGCGGCTATCTGATGATGACGGACCGGGTGGAGCAGGATGCGGGCCATGCGTGGGCCGAAGCCATGGTCGACGGACTGGGCTGGGTCGGCTTCGATGTGTCCAACGGTATCTCGCCCGATCCGCATTATGTGCGCGTCGCCACGGGCCGCGATTACCGCGATGCCGCCCCCGTAACCGGCATTCGCTACGGCGCGTATGACGAAACGTTGCATGTGACGCTTGCGGTGTCGCAGCAGCGTGTGGAACAGTGATCCTGCACGAGTCCGGCGAAGGGCTTGAAAGGGAGCGGGGGGCGATGACGTATTGCGTGGGGATGGTGCTCGACAAGGGCCTCGTGCTGATGAGCGACACCCGCACCAATTCGGGCGTCGACAATATCTCGACATTTCGGAAGATGTTCTCCTGGTCGGTGCCGGGCGAGCGGATCATCACGATCATGACCGCGGGCAATCTCGCGACGACGCAGGCCGTGATCAGCCAGCTTGAGGAACGCTCCAAGGCCCCCGGCGAACGGCGCCCCTCGATTCTCGAAGCACCGACGATGTTCCAGATCGCAACAATCGTGGGCCGCCTGCTGCATGATGTGATCGAAGGGCGGCAGGATGCTGGCATGCAGGGGGAAGGCCCGCGTTTCACTGCCTCGATGATCGTGGCCGGGCAGATCAAGGACATGGAACCGCGCCTGTTCCTGATCTACCCCGAGGGCAATTTCATTGAAGCTTCGTTCGATACGCCCTTTTTCCAGATCGGCGAGACGAAGTATGGCCGCCCCATTCTCGTGCGCGGCTATGACAAGACGATGAGCTTCGAGGATGCCGTGAAGCTGCTGATGGTCTCGTTTGATTCGACGCTGGCGGCCAATCTGTCGGTCGGCCTGCCGTTCGATCTGATGGTCATCGAGCGCGACCAGTTCGAGCCGCTGCACCACAAGCGCATCACTGCCGATGATCCATTTTTCAAGCTGATCTCGTCCAGCTGGGGCGAAGCGCTGCGCTCGGCGTTCTATTCGCTGCCGGATTACAGCTTCGACGATCCGGTGACCTGAGGTCCGGCCTGGCATCGTTAACAGTGTTGCCCCTTACGTGAAATCCCTTATCCATATAGGTTAGCGCTGCGGGCGCTGCCGAAGGAGCGTTACTAAGCACCAATGCGGGGCTATTGGGTCCATTCCCGAGTATAATTCCCTTAGGTAACGGAATATGGTGCGGGCGAAAGCTGCGCTTGTTGGTTCAGAACGAAACTAACCTCGTTGGCGTGAAGTATCGGGATCGTGGTTTGGTTAACCCATGATCGAACGCGTCACCCTCCATGTCCTCGATAGCGACTCCGCCCGCCGGGCCCAGCTCGCTCGTCTCGCATTTGCCGCAGGGCACCATGCGGAAATCTATGCCCACGCGGAGGAGCTGCTCGGCCATGCGCCGTCGGGCGGCCTCGTCCTGGCGCAGGATGAACCGGTGGGGGAAGGGATCTCCAACCTTGTCAACGCCATGATGCGCGCCGGGCAATGGCTGCCCATCATCGCCATCGCAGAGGCGCCCACGATTACGGGGGTCGTCTCCGCGATCAAGGCTGGCGCGCTGGATTATCTCACCGTGCCCGAACAGATCGCTCCCTTGAACGAAGCCGTGGCCCGCTGCGCCCGCGAAGCCGATGCCCAGCGGCAGCAGCGCGCGCGCTCGGCCGAAGCGCGCCAGCGCATCTCCCGCCTCTCCATGCGGGAGCGGGAAGTGCTCGACCGGCTGGCCGAAGGGTGCAGCAACAAGGCCATCGCGCGCGAATTGGAAATCAGCCCGCGCACGGTCGAAATCCACCGCATGAAGATGATGGGCAAGCTTGGCGCGCGCCATGCCGCCGAAGCCGTGCGGCTGCGCATCGAAGCCAGCGGGCTGGGGGATATCGCCGCCTGAGCGCCACGCAGCGCCTGTCTGCGCGGTGCCGAGCCTAAGCCACCTTGGGCCTGAGCCGCCCTGAGCCTGTCGAGGGCGCGTTGATACCTGACGCAATCGTCGGCCCGGACTTGATCCGGGCCTTGGCTTTCTTCCTTCGACACCACGCCAGAGTAGTAGCCAGACCCCATGTCACAGCACGGGGTAACGGACACAGGGTCAATGGTCAGCCATCAGAGCCGACCTGAGTTCGCCCGCTACGGCCGCAGCGCCACATGCTGGCCTCAGCGATCAGAGCGGGCCTTAGCCGACCAGCGCCGGAGCTATCCTTGCGCCGCCTGTGCTGCTGGGTGATCTGGTCGCCAGATTCCGGCCGCATCGGCTTCCCGTTCCAGCGCCAGCACTTCATCATAGGCATCCGGCGCCACCGGCTCGGCGCCCAGCAGCAGCAGGGTCGCGCGGGCCTCGGCAAGTTCCGGCGCAGTCATCGCCGCCAGCAGCGCGGCCTTGACCATCGCGGCCACCGGCTCCGGCGTCTCCCGCGCGGTGACGAAGGGCAGGGCGGGCACGCTGCGAGAGAGCGCGATGATCCGCAAAGACCCTGCAAGGCCGGGATAGCTCGCGTCCGCTGCCGCAAAGGTCACCGCGTCGATGGCGGCGAGGTCGGCCTCGCCAGCAGCCACTGCGCGCATGCTCGCCACATGGCCGCCGGTTTGGATCATGCCGGAAAGGAACGGGCCGTGAAGGGCCTGCTCGGCAAGCGTGTGGCGCAGCAAGTTTGTGCCCGTGTTCGATGCCGGATCATTGATCGCGGCCAAGGCCCCCGCGAAATCCGCCAGCGTGCGGCGCTGATCGTCAGCGCGCACGGCAATCACGCTGCGATGGCGCGCGCCCTCGCAATGCGGCGCGCCATAGCGCGGCGCTGCCAGCAGCCGCAGCCGATCCTTGTGAAACCGCGCATAGGGATAGCCGCAGGCCTGCCCCAGCAGCAGCGCCGGATCGTGCCATGCCTCCTCGGGGCTGCGCGCCCGGTCGAGGGCGTGCGGCACGCCGGGCAGGCCCATCGCCGCCAGCCGCACCGCGATCCAGGCCCACAGCGCATCGTTGGCGGCCTGCTGGGCCGGGTGATCGTACATGCCGAGCGAGGCAACATAGCCGCGCAAAGCTCAGGGTTGCCGGTAATCGGGGTGGAGCAGGGCATCATGTGCACGTAGCCCGAAGCGGCGCAGCACCTCTGCGTATGAGGCATAGACTGGCCCCATCGGCACCGTGGCCCGCCGCTCTGCGTGGAAGCGGGGCAGGCGATACCAGGCCAGATCAGGCCGGGCGTGGTGCGCCGCATGGAGGTTGTTGTTGAGGAACAGCAGCGCGAGCGGCCCGGCGCGCTCCACCGTCGCGGCCCGCCGTGCCGGATCGGGATCGGCGCGGTGTTCGGCATGGCTGCGCAGCAGCGAAAGCGCAGAGCCGGGATAGACGAAGCACAGCAGATAGGTGCCAAAGCCAAGCCCGCACCAGTCAAGCCAGACGAGGACTGCCGCAACACCTGCCGCATGGGGCACCCAATCGCGCGCGAACGCGCCCGGTTCGCGTGGTAGCCGCGCCAGTTCTTCCAGCATGAACCTGACCACCACGATCAGCGGCCCCAGCACCAGCCGCCCGGCCAGCGTCTGCTGCACCCGCTCGCTCCGCCACAGCAGCGTGCCTTCGCGCGCCACGTATTTCGATTCCGGATCATCGAACGGGTCGGTCGTGTGCCGGGTGGCATGATGCTTCACGTGGCTGCGATGATAGATTTCATAGGGCAGCCAAAGGTTGATCGGCGGCCAGCCAATCGCCGTGTTGATCAGGCGGCTGCGCGTAGGGTGGCCATGGATCGTCTCATGCTGCAGCGAATTGTGCCAGGCGCTGATCCACCCGCCCGCGGCAAACAGCACCACACCGGGCAACGCTGCATGAAACCAGGTTAGCGCCAGCCAGCCGCCATAGATGGCCGCTGCCAGCAGCAACGTTGGCAGTTCGATCCCGCGCCAACCGTAGCGTGTCCACTCGCCCCGGCTCAACGCCACGCTCCGCCGCAGGCCGAACCTGCCGCCGGTGTAGTCTTACAACGAACGCGCGCTATCACCCTCAGAATCACCTAGAAGCAGGAAAAGGTAAGGCGCGAAAGTCAACAAACTCGCTTGACTTGTTCAAGAGGGGAATTCGTTTCCAAGGCACAATTGCGCCTTTTTATCCCCGCTCTTGCGCCTGCTCAGCGGCAGAACGGTCGTCCGCTGCCCACTTCGAGGTGGAAGTGATCGCGGTGTGCCGCGTTGTATTGCGGGCTCAGCACCGTGCCGAAGCGTTTGCAGGCGCTATCCCGTACCGTCTGCAGGAACGCGCGGATCTGCGGCGATGGATTGTCCCAATCGCGCAGAACACTGATCCGCCGCCCGTCCGCCAGCACGAAACCGCCGATATCGACGGCATTAGCGCTAGCGTGGCCTGATCGACGGCTCGTGCCGGCCACGTTGCGGCACGCATAGCTGCCCATCGTTTCGATCCGCACCAGCGGGCTGCCGAGGATCGCGCGCGCGGCCCGGTCCACGCCAAAACGCGCCCAGCCCGAAAGGGTATTGGCCAGCGGGCAGGTCACCGGACCGAGGTTCGAAAGCTGCAGCACACCGCTATCGCTGCGCAGCGCGGCCAGCCGCACCGCGCCGACTGCCGAGCAGCCTGTGCCGAAATACTGATCGCGCAGCGGCGTAAACGCGGCATTGCTGCGCCCCAGATTTGCAAGGCAGGCGCGCGTTTCCGGTGCCGCAGGCGGGTTCCAGGTGGTTGCCGTCCGCACGGGCCGCCGCGCGGGCTCTGGCACCCCGGCGCACGCGGAAAGCGCGAGTGCGAGCAGCGGGACCAGCGCAAGAGGTGTATGGCGAGCCATGGCCCCAATGTGGCACCGCCGTGGTTAATTTCGGCTTACAATCAATGCTAAGACAAACCCGCCCTCTGACGCAGGTTGACAGCCTGCGGCCCGGCCCTAAGAGCGACCTCGGGCCACGCGGTCCCAACGCCGCGCGTGCTCTCTGCGAGGAGAGACTACATGACTGTTACGCTTCCCGCGCGCAAACCTGCGCGCCCTCACTTTTCGTCCGGCCCCTGCGCCAAGCCGCCCGGATACGATACCGCCAAACTCGCAACTGATGTGCTCGGGCGTTCACACCGCTCGAAGATCGGCAAGACGCGTCTGCAGCTCTGCATCGATCTGATGCGTGAAGTGCTCGGCCTGCCCGATACGCACCGCATCGGTATCGTTCCGGGCTCTGATACCGGCGCTTTCGAAATGGCGATGTGGACGATGCTGGGCGCCCGCCCGGTCACGGCAATGGCTTGGGAAAGCTTCGGTGAGGGCTGGGTCACCGATGCGGTCAAGCAGCTGAAGATCGATCCTACGATCATTCGCGCCGATTACGGCCAGCTCCCCGATCTTTCCGCCGTCGATTTTTCGACCGACGTGCTGTTCACCTGGAACGGCACCACCTCTGGCGTCCGTGTCCCCAATGGCGACTGGATCCCGGATAACCGCGAAGGCCTGACCTTCGCCGATGCCACCAGCGCGGTCTTCGCCTACGACATTCCGTGGGACAAGATCGATGTTGCCACCTTCTCCTGGCAGAAAGTGCTGGGCGGTGAAGGCGGCCACGGCGTGCTCATCCTCGGCCCCCGCGCCGTCGAACGCCTCGAAACCTACACCCCCTCCTGGCCGCTGCCCAAGGTGTTCCGCCTCGTCTCCAAGGGCAAGCTCACCGAGGGCGTGTTCAAGGGCGAGACGATCAACACCCCTTCGATGCTCGCGGTGGAAGACGCGATCTTCGCGCTCGAATGGGCCAAGTCCATCGGCGGGCTGGAAGGCCTGAAGGCCCGCTGCACCGCCAATGCCGCCGCGCTCGACACGCTGGTCTCGCAGCGCAGCTGGCTCGGCCACCTCGCTGCCGATCCTGCCTCGCGCTCGATGACCTCGGTGTGCCTCACCGTCGAAGGCGCAGACGAGGCGCTGATCAAGGCCTTCGCCGGCCTGCTCGAAAAGGCCGGCGCGGCCTTTGACATCGCAGGTTATCGCGATGCCCCCGCAGGCCTGCGCATCTGGTGCGGCGCCACCGTCGATGCAGCAGACATCGCCGATCTCGGCCCCTGGCTCGATTGGGCCTGGGCCGAAGTTCACGCTGCCGCCTGATCTCCCGGTGCCCCCGCTGCGGCGGGGGCCCAAGGCCGCATCCACGCCATTTCCCTGATTCCCTGAGGTTTCCGCATAGGCCGGGCCTCTCCCCAAGGACATTCCCATGACCAAGCCCCGCGTTCTGATCTCCGACAAGATGGACCCCAACGCCGCCCGCATTTTCGCCGAAAGCGGCTGCGACGTCGACGTGATCACCGGCGAAACGCCCGAAGAGCTCATCGCCCGCATCGGTGACTATGATGGCCTCGCGATCCGTTCCTCGACCAAGGTGACCAAGGCGATCCTCGATGCCGCGACCAACCTCAAGGTCATCGGCCGCGCCGGCATTGGCGTCGATAACGTCGATATCCCCTATGCCACGGGCAAGGGCGTGGTGGTGATGAACACCCCGTTCGGCAACTCGATCACCACCGCCGAACACGCCATCGCCCTGATGTTCGCGCTTGCCCGCCAGATCCCCGAAGCCAATGCGCAGACGCAGGGCGGCCTGTGGCCGAAGAATGGCTTCATGGGCGTCGAAGTCACCGGCAAGACGCTCGGCCTCATCGGCGCGGGCAATATCGGCTCGATCGTCGCCGCCCGCGCGCTGGGCCTGCGCATGAAGGTCGTCGCCTACGATCCCTTCCTCACGCCGGAGCGCGCGATCGAGATGGGCGTCGAAAAGGCCGATCTCGATACCCTGCTTGCCAAGGCAGACTTCATCACGCTGCACACGCCGCTCACCAGCGAGACGAAGAACATCCTCAGCCGCGAAAACCTCGGCAAGACGCGCAAGGGCGTGCGCATCGTCAATTGTGCGCGCGGCGGCCTGATCGATGAAGCTGCCCTGAAGGACCTGCTCGACAGCGGCCACGTCGCCGGCGCTGCGCTCGATGTGTTCGAGACCGAGCCTGCCAAGGAATCGCCGCTGTTCGGCACGCCGAACTTCATCTGCACGCCGCACCTCGGCGCCAGCACCACCGAAGCGCAAGTCAACGTCGCGCTGCAGGTGGCCGAGCAGATGTCGGAATTCCTCACCACCGGCGGCGTCACCAACGCGCTCAACATGCCCAGCCTCTCGGCCGAAGAAGCGCCCAAGCTCAAGCCCTACATGGCGCTTGCGGAGCGTCTGGGCTCGCTCGTCGGCCAGCTGGCGCATGACAACCTGACGAAGATCGCCATCGAAGTGGAAGGCGCCGCCGCGCAGCTCAACCAGAAGCCGATCACCGGCGCGGTGCTCGCGGGCCTGATGAAGCAGTATTCGCAGACCGTGAACATGGTCAACGCGCCCTTCCTCGCCAAGGAGCGCGGGCTCGATGTGCGCGAAGTGCGCCACGACCGCGAAGGCTACTACCACACGCTGGTGCGCGTCACGGTCGCCACCGCGCAGGGTGATCGCTCGGTCGCGGGCACGCTCTTCGCCAACGGCCAGCCGCGCCTCGTCGAAATCTTCGGCATCAGCATCGAGGCCGATCTCGCGGGCGACATGCTCTATATCGTCAACTCCGACGCGCCCGGCTTCATCGGCTCCATCGGAACGCTGCTGGGCAAGGCCGGGATCAACATCGGCACCTTCCACCTCGGCCGCCGCGAAGCGGGCGGAGAGGCAGTGCTGCTGCTCTCGGTCGATAGCCCGGTGACCGAGGACGTGCTGGCTGAGGCCCGTCAGGTTCCCGGTGTGCGCACCGTCCGCGCGCTGAAGTTCTGATCGAGGCGTAGCGCCAGCGTCCTTCGACAGGCTCAGGATGAGCGGAGTTGGTTTGGAGCCAACGCAAACCGCTCGTGCTGAGCCTGTAGAAGCACCGCACGCAACCCCTGCCCAAATGGCGGCAAGCCCCACCGGCATTTGACCTCACCGCCAAAGCCCCATAGCCTTGCCCCCAAGGGACCATTCCCACAGGGGGCTATCATCATGCGCAAACTGCTTCTCGCCGCGGCCATTCTCGCCGCCACCACAACACCCGCGCGCGCAAACGACAACGCCGTGATTCAGGCCGCCGACGACGCCCTCGCCGCCGCCTTCAACAAGGGCGATGGCGCCGCCGTCGGCGCGATGTACGCGCCGGACGCAACGCTGCTCCCGCCCGACAACAAGCTCTACAAGGGCGCCGACATCACCGCCTTCTGGATCGGTGCGACCAAGGCGCTCACCAACCTCAAGCTGACGGTCCTTGAAACCGAGCGCCTCTCCCCCACCACCATCCGCGAAATCTCCCGCGTGCAGTACGACACCCGGGGCGAAAACTCCGTCCACGCCGACGTCACCGCAGTCGTCGTCTACAAGCTGATCGACGGCAAGTGGATGCTCTCGACCGACATCTTCCATTGATCCGGTGAAAGCCCTCTCCCCTCAAGGAGAGAGGGCCCGCAAAAGGCGAAGGGAATCAGCGTTTAATGTCCGAAACACGTGCGTACGATGCGGTTATCATTGGTGCCGGAGTCATCGGCTGTGCCATCGCGCTCGATCTGGCGCGGCGCGGCCTGCGCACCTTGAATGTGGATCGCGGCCCCGCACCTGGCCACGGCTCCACATCCTGGTCCGCCTCGATCATCCGGCCCTACTATTCGACGATTGACGGCACCGCGCTGGCCTATGAAGCGCACTTTGCCTGGCAGAACTGGTCGGATTACCTCGGGCATCGCCCCGATTCCGCACTGCACTACAACGAATGCGGCTGCCTCGTCCTCGAAGCGGCGGAAAATCGCCAGCTGGCGGGCACGCGGTCGATCATGCGCGAGGTCGGCGTTCCCTTCACCGATGTCGCGGCCAGCGAGCTTTCCGAATGGCTCCCCGGCGCAGACCTCAGGCAATTCAGCCCCGCGCGCCGGATCGATGATCCCCAGTTCGGCGAAACCGCAGGCTCCGCCATCACGGGCGCGATGTTCTGTCCCACGGGCGGCTATATCAGCGATCCCCAACTCGCCACCGCCCAGATCGCGCAGGCGGTGGAGCGCGCAGGCGGCCATTTCCGCTTCAACGACACTATCCTTGCCATCCACCAGTCCGCCGGGAAGATCACCGGCCTTACCTGCGCCAAGAGCGGCGTGATCGACGCGCCCATCGTTATCAACGCGGCCGGGCCTGCCTCCCGCTGGGTGAACGCCATGGCTGGCGCACACCAGCCGCACCATATCAGCACCCGCCCCATGCGGCAGGAAGTGGCCTACGTGCCCATGCCGCAAACGCCGCAAGGCCCGAGCCTGCGCTTTGTCCTCACCGACGCCGACGCCGGTATCTACAT
>JBIPOH010000475.1:0-2665 GCA_044379435.1 Novosphingobium sp. | reverse complement strand
GCGCCGCAGCTCCACGCCGATATCCCGGCGAACCGCGCCTTCACGTGGGACATCGGCAATGCCGCAGAGGCAGACGCAGCCTTTGCCCGCGCCACGCGGCGGGTGAGCATTGCGCTGCGCAACAACCGCCTCGTGCCCAATGCGATGGAGCCGCGCGCGATCAACGCCGAATGGCGATCCTTCGATGGTTCGATGACGATTCACCTGACGCACCAGAACCCCATCGGGATGCGCGTGCTGTTCATGATGCTGCTCGGTCTTGAAAGCGAGAACCACTTGCGCGTGGTCTCGCCGGACGTTGGCGGCGGCTTCGGGTCCAAGGCGCCCGCCTATGCCGAGGAACTGGCGGTAGCCTTTGCGGCGCGCGCGGTGGGCCGACCGGTGAAGTGGACGGCGGAGCGGACCGAGTCTTTCCTCACCGACGCGCATGGCCGCGATCATGTGACCACGGCAGAACTGGCGATGGACGATCATGGCCGCTTCCTTGGCCTCAAGGTCCACACGCTTGCCAATCTTGGCGGCTATATCTCGACCTCGAACGCGCTGGTCGTATCCTACATGTACGCCACGATGCTGTGCGGACAATATGCGATCCCGGCAGTCCACGCGGTGGTCGAGGGGGTCTATACCAATACCTGCCCGATCGATGCCTATCGCGGGGCCGGGCGGCCCGAGGCAGCCTATCTGATCGAGCGCCTCGCGCATCTTGCTGCGCGCGAGATCGGGGTGGATCAGGCCGAAATCCGGCGGCGCAACTTTATCCGGGCTTTCCCGCACCAGACCCCGCTCGTCTACTGCTACGATAGCGGAGATTACGAGGGTTGCCTCGATGAAGCCCTGCGGCTGGCGGACTATGCCGGGTTCGAGCAGCGCCGCGCGGAAGCACGCGCGCGCGGCAAACTGCGCGGGATCGGGCTGTCGGCCTATGTCGAGGCTTGCGGTATCGGGCCGTCGAAGCTGCTCGCCAGCCTTGGCGGCGGCGGGGGCATGTGGGAATCCTGCGAAATCAGGGTGCAGCCCGCCGGATCGGTTGAAGTGCTGACCGGCGCGCACAACCACGGGCAGGGGCACCAGACGGTCTATTCCCAGATCATCTCTGAGCGCTTCGGCATTCCGATGGACCGGATCACCGTTGTGCAGGGCGATACCGACCGCATTCAGGCGGGCACCGGCACCTATGGCTCGCGCGCATCGGTGGGCCTTTCGGCGGCGGTCAAGTCTTGCGACAAGATCATCGAGAAGGGGCGCCACATCGTCGGCTACATGCTCGGGATCGATCCGGGCGAAGTCGATTTCGCGGACGGCATTTATACGAGCGCCGCCACCAACCAGACCGTGGCCTTCACCGAAATGGCCGGGGCCGCCCATGCCGCCAGCAGTTTCCCCACCGACAAGCTGGAACCGGGCCTCGTCGCGACGACGTTCTTCGATCCGCCGAACTTCACCTATCCCGCCGGTGTGCACGTGTGCGAAGTGGAGATCGACCCGGAAACGGGCGTGACCGAAGTGGTCGCCTTCAACGCCGCCGACGATTTCGGCAACGTGGCGAACCCGCTCATCGTGGAGGGCCAAGTCCATGGCGGGCTGACCCAGGGCATTGCGCAGGCGCTGTGGGAAAATGCGGTCTATGATCCGGACACGGCGCAGCTGATGACCGCATCCTACATGGACTACGGCATGCCGCGCGCTGACAGCCTGCCCGAATTCGGCCTCGCGTTCTGGCCGTCGCCCACGCCGGTGAACCCGCTGGGGATGAAGGGCTGCGGCGAGGCGGGGGCAATCGGTTCGCCGCCTGCCGTGATCAATGCGGTGTGCGATGCGCTGGGCATCGCGCATGTCGATATGCCCGCAGCGCCTGAGAAGATCTGGCGGTTGTGTCAGGAACGGCAGGAGGCGCTCTGATGTACGAACTAGCCTATTCTCGCCCGCATACCCTTGACGATGCGCTGGCCCTTCTAGCCGAGGATGAGGGCGCACAGGCCCTTTCTGGCGGGCAGACCCTGATGCCGGTGCTGCGGGCGCGTCTGGCCATGCCGACCCGGCTGGTCGATCTGCAACGCCTGCCTGAACTCGCCGGGATCAAGGCCGTAGATGGCGGCATCGAGATCGGCGCGGCGACGACGCACGCCGAAGTGGCTGCCAGCGCAGAGGTCAGGGCTGTGCTTCCGGCACTGGCCGATCTGGCCGGCGGGATCGGTGATCCGGCCATCCGGCATCGCGGGACCATCGGCGGCTCCATCGCCAACAACGATCCCGCCGCCTGCTATCCGAGCGCGCTGCTGGCCCTTGGGGCGAGCGTCACGACCAGCCAGCGCACGCTGGCGGCGGATGATTTCTTCACGGGCATGTTCAGCACGGCACTGGAGCCGGGGGAAATCGTGACTGCCGTGCGCTTGCCGGCCTGCAGCCGCGCGGCCTACATCAAGTTCCGCAATCCCGCCTCCCGGTTTGCGCTGGTGGGCGCGTTTGTTGCGCATCTGCCGTCCGGCACCCGCATCGCCATCACCGGCGGCGGCCACGGGGTGTTCCGCTGGCATGCGGCGGAGCAGCATCTGGACGGCGGCGGCGCCATCGCCGAAATCACGCAAGACCGGCTCGATCTGGGCCATTTCACCGGCGATCTTCACGGCTCGGCGGAATACCGCCGCCATGTCGCGGCTGTCAT
>JBIPOH010000476.1:0-2665 GCA_044379435.1 Novosphingobium sp. | reverse complement strand
CTTCGCCGCGTTCAAGGCGATCGAGGCTCCGGCGGGCGGCGACAGCAAATTTGCTCGCGGCACCCGCTGGATGACGGCGCGGTTTTATGATCACCGCATTTGGATGCTCGGCATCGGCTGGTTCTCGCTGCTGGTGACGATCCTGCTGTTCGGCCAGATCCCCGGCCAATTCCAGCCCACCATCGATGACGAAAACAGCCGCGTCGAGATCGAGATGGTGCCCGGCACCACGCTCGCCGAAACCAAGCGGGTGGTGAACACCGTGGCAGACCGCCTGCGCAAGGAGCCGGAGGTCGAACGCCTGCTGGAACGTATCCGGCTGGGTGAAAGCTCCTCGATCTTCGTCAAGTTGAAGGAAGATCGCCAGCGCACCTCGGTCGAGTTCGAGCGTGAGCTTGCGCCCGATCTCGCCAAGTTCCCCGACGCCCGCGTGCGCTTCCAGTCGCAGTCGGGCGGGTTCGGCTCGGGCCGTGATATGACCGTGATGCTGGCGGGTTCCGATCCGGTGCTGCTCGATCAGACCGCCGCGCGGCTGGTGGAGGAGATGCGCGGGCTCAAGTCGCTGGTCGCCCCGCGCATCAGTGCTGACCTCAACCGTCCTGAAATCATCATCACCCCGCGTGACAAGATCGCCGCTGAGCTCGGGATCACCACGGTGGCTCTGTCGCAGACGATCCGTATTGCGACCCTGGGTGAGATCGAACAGAACGCCGCGCGCTTCTCGCTGTCGGATCGCCAGATCCCGATCGTGGTGCGCCTCTCGGAAGCCGCACGCGCCGATTTCCGCACGATCGAGAACCTGCCGGTTCCGCTTCCCAATGGCGGCTCCGTGCCATTGAGCCGGGTTGCCGATATCACCTTCGGGTCCGGCCCGACCGCGATCCAGCGCTACAACCAGAACCGCCGCGTGCTGGTGGGGGCGGATTTGGCCGCAGGCGTGCTGAAGGGCGAAGCGCAGGCACAGATCGACGCGCTGCCGGTGTTGCAGGAGCTGCCGGTCGGTGTGATCCGCGACGTGGTGGGCGAAGAGGAATGGCAGGCCGAGCTGGTCACCAACCTCATCATCGCGATCATCGCGGGCGTGATGCTGGTGTTTGCGGTGCTGGTGCTGCTCTACAAGCGGTTGATGAGCCCGCTGGTCAACATGACCTCGCTCGCGCTGGCGCCGCTTGGCGGGATCCTGCTGATCTGGCTGCTGGGCCAGCCGCAGTCCATGCCGGTCTATATCGGCATCCTGCTGCTCCTCGGCATCGTCTCGAAGAACTCGATCCTGCTGATCGACTTCGCGATCGAGGAGATGAACAAGGGCGTCGGCAAGCTCGATGCGATCATGGACGCCGGGCACAAGCGGGCGCAGCCGATCGTGATGACCACTGTCGCGATGACCGCAGGGATGGTGCCGGTGGCGCTGTCGCTGTCGGGCGACGGGGCGTGGCGTCAGCCGATGGGCATCGTGGTGATCGGCGGGCTGGTGCTGTCAACGCTGCTGACCTTGCTGATCGTGCCCGCGGGCTTCAGCCTGGCGGACAGCTTCGAAAAGCGGGTTGGCCCGTGGCTCCGGGCGCGGATGCTGACTTACAAGCCGGGCGACGAGAACAGCTTCGATCCCGTGCCGGATCGGCCGTTCCCCGGCCTTGCCAAGCTGTCGCCACCGGGCGGTGAACCGGCTGAGTGATCGTAAGGGCGTGACGAACGACCCCGAAGCGGGCTAAGGCCACAGCATGGCAACGCGCTCTCTGAGGCCCCTCACGCTCGGCGGCCAGCCGCTCACGGTCGATCGTGCCCGGCGGATGCGCTGGACGGCGACCGGCATGCTGGCGGCGATGGCGCTGATCTTCATCGCCACCCACGGCCTGGCTGCAACCGGCCACCCCGCCTGGGCCTATCTCAATGCCTTCGCAGAAGCCGCGATGGTGGGCGGGTTGGCGGACTGGTTCGCGGTGACGGCGCTGTTCCGCCACCCGCTTGGCCTGCCGATCCCGCACACCGCGATCATTCCCGAAAACAAGGATCGCATCGCCGACACCATGGCGCAGTTCCTGCGGGAGAATTTCCTCACCCCCGCCGTGGTCGCACGCCGCATGTCCGCGATGAACGTCGCCAAGGCAGCGGGCGAGTTCCTCGCGGCCTCACCTGAACGCGGCCCCAAAGGCGAAATGGTGGACGAACGCTCGCGGATCACCTCCGGCGCTGCGGAACTGCTGGCGGAGGTGCTGGAAAGCCTCGACCCTGACCGGCTCGGCAATCAGGTGCGTTCGGGCCTCGCTGGCCAGCTGGCCAAGCTCGACATTGCGCCGCTTGCAGGCCGCATGATCGAGACGACCATGGCGGACAAGCGCCACCAGCCGCTGATCGATGGGTTCGTGCGCTGGGCGGGCCTCACCATCGAGGACAATGAGGAAACCCTGCGCGACATCATCCACCAGCGGGTTGCGGGCGTGCTGCGCTGGGCGGGGATCGACAAGACGATCTCCTCCAGCGTGCTCGACGGGCTGTACAAGCTGCTGGCCGAGGTGCTGGTGAACCCCGATCACCCCCTGCGCGGCAAGATCGAGGAAGGCCTCGCCAAGCTCGGTCAGGATTTGCAGCACGATCCCGAAACCCGCGCCAAGGTCGAAGAGATGAAGCGCGATCTGATCGCTAACCCTGCCGTCGCGGTGTGGTG
>JBIPOH010000110.1:0-9448 GCA_044379435.1 Novosphingobium sp. | reverse complement strand
CGCCGCGCACGTGCGCTGCACCGGCGGGCCTTCACCCATGTTCTGCATGTGGCCACCGAACGGGCGCTGGTAGATCGTGCCTTCGGCATTGCGGCTGAAGGGGACGCCGGCGTGCTCCAGTTCATAGACCGCAGCCGGGGCCTCACGCACCATGTATTCAATCGCGTCCTGATCGCCGAGCCAGTCGGAGCCCTTGACGGTATCGTACATGTGCCAGGTCCAATGGTCCGGGCTGTTGTTGCCGAGGCTGGCGGCAATGCCGCCCTGCGCCGCGACGGTGTGCGAACGGGTGGGGAAGACCTTGGTGATGCAGGCGGTGCGCAGGCCAGCCTGGGCCGAGCCCATCGTTGCGCGCAGGCCCGAACCACCCGCGCCGACGACGACGGTGTCGTAGTTGTGATCGATAATCTTGTAGGCAGGATTGGAAGCCATGGCTCAGGCGCCCCCGAGAGCGATGCGCACGACCGAGACGATGCCAAAGGCAGCGCCCGCCAGCGGCAGGATGTTGACGAGAAGCCAGGCAGCGATCTTGCCGCCCTCTTCGTGGATGTAGTCTTCGAGCATGACCTGCACACCAAGGCGCGCATGCTGGAAAGTGTTGATCATGATCAGGATCAGCGCGGTGGCCGGCAGCGGTTTGGCTGCCCAAGCATGGACCGTGGCGTAATCATGGCTGGGCATGAGCGCGAGGCTGATCATCAGGAACGGGATCAGCACGAGATTGCCGACCGCGGTCAACCGCGACGACAGGAAGTGGTGCGTGCCATGATGGCTGGAGCCGAGGCCGCGTACGCGGCCGATGGAAGTACCGTTACCCATGAAGTGTCCTTGAAAAGGGTATGGATCGCAGGATCGGAAGACTGGTTCAGCGCAGCAGCACGAAGGCCCAGAACACGCTGGTGGAAGCAACCGAGAACAGGATGGTCAGCGAAGACCAACGCGCATTGGCCTCAAGCTCGTAGCCCGCGCCCACATCGAGCACGAAGTGGCGGATGCCCGTGGCCATGTGCTGGAAGAACGCCCATGTCAGCCCGACGAGCACGACCTTGCCAAGCAGTGCCGTCACCGTCTGCAGGCCGCCATCCGGGGCGAGCCAGACCCAGTTGAGGAAAGTCTGATAGCTTTCCGGGCCGCCCGCTAGGGCGCTGATCCACCACAGCAGCAGGCCCAGCCCCGCAAACGCGAGGCCATTGCCCGTGATGCGGTGCAGGATCGAGACCAGCATGGCCGGACCCCAGCGCCAGATTTCGAGATGCGGCGATAGTGGCCTCTTGCCGGGCGCCTGCGCCATAGAACCCCCTCAAAAAATTGATCAAACTTGCCATGCCCTTGAAGCACAGCGCGATTCCGATTCGTATTAGCCCAAATGCCAGTGCGTGCAACCGTCGCAGTGGGGCAATTGCGCACCACCTGTTGCGCCACCTGTTGCCGGGGCCATAATCGCTGGTAGAGCAGGCGGCATGGAAGCACCTGTCATTCTCGTCACCGGATCGACCCGGGGCATCGGAGCCGCGTTGGCCAATGCGCTGGAGGCGCGCGGCGCCGCTGTCATTCGCCATGGCCGCAAAGGCGCGCCGGGCGTGGTCGGCGCAGACCTTGGCGCACCGGCAGCGGCGGAAATGCTGTGGCAGGAGGCCCTGGAGCAGGCTGGCGGCACCATCGACGTGCTGGTCAACAATGCCGGACTGTTTGCAGCGAACCCCATCGACGGCTCGGACATCGCCTGGCTCGACGGCTGGGAGGAAACGCTGCGGATCAACCTGACCTCCGCCGCGCAGCTTTCGCGCCTTGCGGTGCGCCACTGGCTTTCCCGCGGGGTGAGCGGGCGCATCGTCCATGTCGCGAGCCGCGCTGCCTACAGAGGCGATTCGCCCGCGCACTGGCACTATGCGGCTGCCAAGGGCGGGATGATCGCTATGCACAAGACCATTGCCCGGGGCTATGCCGCGCAAGGCATCCTGAGCTTTGCCGTGACGCCGGGCTTTACCGACACCGACATGGCGGGCGATTACCTCGCGAGCCGGGGCGGGCCGGGCCTGCTGGCGGATATTCCGCTGGGCAGAGTGGCAACACCGGAGGAAATCGCGGCGATCGGCGCGTTCTGCGCGCTCGATGCCCCGCCCAGCATGACCGGCGCAGTGATCGACGCGAATGGGGCCAGTTTTGTCCGCTAGGGCTGCCCTCGCACTCGCTCTGGCGGCGGCTCCGAGCCATGCGCTGGCCGAGGCCGAAGGGCCAGACCGGGCAGCGACTGCGGCGCTGGTGAAGCAGTGCGAGGGCAAGGAGGACTTTTCCGATCCCGCGCCGCCCGCAAGGCTTTATGGCAATACGTATTATGTGGGCACCTGCACGGTGTCGGTCCTGCTGGTCACCTCGCCGCAGGGCCACGTGCTGGTCGATGCCGCGACCGAGCAGGCCGCACCCTCGATCCTCGCCAATATCCGCGCGCTAGGCTTCCGGCCCGAGGATGTGCGCTGGATCGTGACCAGCCACGAGCATTGGGACCATGTCGGCGGCCTCGCCGCGCTGGCCAAGGCAACCGGGGCCAAAGTGGCGCTGAGCGCTCCGGCGGCGGCGCTGCTCGCCTCCGGCAAGGCCGACGCGGCGGATTCGCAGTTCGGCGATCTCAAGGACTATGCCATCGCGCCAGTGAAGGCAGACCGCATCGTGAAGCGCGGCTCGGTCATGCGGGTCGGGCCGCTGCGCCTGACTGCATCGTTCACCCCCGGCCACACCACCGGCTCGACCAGTTGGACCTGGCAAAGCTGCGCCGGCAAACGGTGCCGCGCCATCACCTATGTCGACAGCATCTCCGCGCTGGCTGCCCCGCCCTATCGCTTCAGCGATCACCCCGAAGTGGTGGCGCGGTTCCGGCGGACGTTTGCAGCGGTGGCCGCGCGGCGCTGCGGAATTCTGGTGACGCCGCACCCCTCGGCGAGCGCCCTGTTCGAACGGATGCTGAGCGAGCAACCGCTGGCCCCGGCCAGCGCCTGCCGCCGCTATGCCAAGGCCGGGCGCGACAGGCTCGATGCAGTACTACAAAAGGAAATGGCCAAGTGAGTTGGAAGATATCTGTCCGCGCGTCGGCAGAAATCGTGCGCGCCGCGCTCGTAGCGCATGAAGATGCCGACGACTGGGACTTCTCCATCGTGCTCGGCGGCGGCCAGATCGATCCGGCCACGCCCGATGCATGGCAGCTTGAAGCATGGCTGGAGCGCAGGCCCAATGCCGCAGACAAAGCGGCCATCAAGGCGCTGTTCACAGACGATGCACCGAAGCTTATCGTCGAGGAACTGGCCGATGCCGATTGGGTGACGCTCAGCCAGCAGAATGTCGAGCCGATCAGCGAAGGCCCGTTCCATGTCCGCACGCCGGATCACGCGCCCACACCGGGCCTGCGGGATTTCATCATCCCCGCCAGTCAGGCCTTTGGCACAGGGCACCATGAAACCACCTCCGGCTGCCTTGCCATGCTGGCGCACATGAAGGCCAAGGGCCTCGTGGTGCGCAACCTCGCCGATATTGGCACGGGCACTGGACTCCTCGCCTTTGCCGGGCTGCATCTCTGGCCCCGCGCACGCGCCACGGCGAGCGATATCGATGCGGTGTGCGGGCCGGTCGTGGCGGAAAACGCGGCGCTCAATGGCTTCACGCTGGGCGATGGGCCGGGCAGGCTCGCGATGGTGATCGCGCCGGGCATGGAGCACCCCCTGCTGCGCGCCGCCGCGCCCTATGATCTGCTGATCGCCAATATCCTCGCCGGGCCGCTCGCCGAACTCGCGCCCGATTTCGGCAAGGCCGTAGCTCCGGGCGGCAGCGTGCTGCTGGCCGGCCTGCTCACGGCGCAGGAGCCCACGGTGCGCCGCGCCTATACGCGCGCGGGCTTTTCGCTGCGCGCGCGGATGCAGCGCGGCAACTGGTCGATCCTCTGGCTCAGGCGGCGTTCAGCCCGCTGACCAGCAATTGCAGCGCGTTGCGGGTGAAGGCGATCATGTTGGCGAGGCGGTCGTCGTGGCCGGTCTCGATCACCAGCGCCGCTTCGAAATCGGGCCCGACCACCGCTGCCGCGCTGGTGCCCGATGCCACGCCCAGCGGATGCACGCCCGGCCCCGCTGCGCCGGTTTCGGCAATGCCCCAGTCGCTTTCATAGCGCGCGCGGATCAACCGCGCCTGCGCCAGAGCATAGGCTTCGGTTGCCGAAGTCAGCCCGCGCAAGGAGCCCGGCTCGTGCCCCAGCACCATGCGCCGGCCCTTGAGCGTGTAGATCACGCCGCCGCCGCGAAAATAGGCCGAAGCGCCCGGCATCGCGAGGAGCGCTGCGGAAATGAGCCCGCCCGTCGCGCCATCGACAACGGCCACGGACTGCCCCCGCGCCTTGAGCAGCATGCCTGCCTCGGTGCCGATGGGGGTGAGGTCTTCAAATGTCATGTCCGGATCATCCTGCTGTCCTGACGATCTCGGCCCACGCCGCCTCGTCGATCACGTCTATGCCCAGCGCCGCCGCCTGCTTGAGCTTCGAGCCCGCGCCGGGCCCTGCCACGACCAGATCGGTCTTGGCCGAAACCGAACCCGCCGCGCGCGCGCCCAGCGCCTCGGCCTGCGCCTTGGCCTCGTCGCGGCTCATCGTCTCCAGCTTGCCAGTGAACACCACGATCTTGCCCGCAACCGCGCTGGCCTTGGTCTCGACGATATAGTCGGGCGGGGCCACTTCGCGAAGCAGATCGTCCCACACAGTCACATTGTGCGGTTCGTGGAAGAAATCGCCCAGCGCCTCGGCCACCACGGGACCGACACCCTCAATTCCCAGCAATTCGGCCACCGCTTCCGCGTCTTCGGCCTTGGCCCGCTCCGCCACGCTGCGCACCGCTGGCAGCGTGGTGAAGCGCTTCATCAGATCACGCGCCGTCACGGTGCCGACATGGCGAATGCCAAGCCCGAACAGCAGCTTCGCCGCATCCGGCACGCGCTTGGCCTCGATCGCCGCGAGCAGGTTATACACAGACTTGTCCTTCCAGCCCTCGCGCCCGACGATCTCGTCACGGCGGCGGCGAAGGCGGAAAATGTCGGCGGGGCTTTCCAGCCAACCCAGGGCGAAGAACTCCTGAATGGTCTTCTCGCCAAGCCCCTCGATATCGAGAGCACCCCGGCTGACGAAATGGCGCAGGCGCTCCACGCGCTGCGCCGGGCAGATCAGGCCGCCCGTGCAGCGCACATCGACTTCGCCCTCTTCGGCCACGGCTTCAGAGCCGCATTCGGGGCAGTGATCCGGGAAGGGATAGGCCTCGCGCGGCTCCTCGCGCGTCAGGTTCTCGACCACTTGCGGGATCACGTCGCCCGCGCGCTGGAGGACGATGCGGTCGCCCACCCGCACACCAAGCCGCCCGATCTCGTCGCGGTTGTGGAGGGTGACATTGGTAACCGTCACGCCGCCCACCAGCACCGGGCGCAGTCGGCCCACCGGGGTCAGCTTGCCCGTGCGGCCGACCTGAATGTCGATGGCCTCGATCACCGTTTCGGCGCGCTCGGCCGGAAACTTGCGGGCAAGCCCCCAGCGCGGCGCCTTGGCCACGAAGCCAAGCCGCTCCTGCCAATCGAGCCGGTCCACTTTGTAGACCACGCCGTCGATATCATAGGGCAGCGAAGGCCGCTGGGCGCCGATGGCCCGGAAATGCTCCACCATCGCCTCGACCGAGGCACAGCGCACCAGCAGCGGCGAAACCGGCACGCCCCATGCTGCAATTTGCTGCATCACCGCGAACTGCGTTTCCCCCGGCACTTCGCTCGCCGCGCCCCAGCCATGCGCAAGGAAACGCAAAGGGCGGCTGGCGGTGACTGACGCATCCTTCTGACGCAGCGAACCGGCAGCCGCATTGCGCGGATTGGCGAACAGCTTGTCGCCCTTCTCCTCTTGCGCGGCATTGAGCGCGGCAAAATCGGCCTTGGCCATATAGACCTCGCCGCGGATCTCGAACACCGGCGGCGCATCGCCCAAAAGCTGCTGCGGAACATCGCGGATGTGGGCGACATTCGCGGTCACATCCTCACCAACCTGCCCGTCCCCGCGCGTTGCTGCGCGCACGAGGCGGCCGTTTTCATAGCGCAGCGAGCAAGACAGGCCGTCGATCTTGTCCTCAGCCGTCATCGCCACTTCGGCATCGCCCGCCAGCGCAAGGAAGCGGCGCACCCGCGCCACGAATTCCTCGACTTCCTCGTCCGAAAACGCGTTGTCGAGGCTCATCATCCGCACCTCGTGCGCTACCTTGGAGAGCGGCGAGGCGGCAACTTCATGGCCCACCTTGCGGCTCGGGCTATCGGCCCGGATCAGGTGCGGAAACGCGGCTTCCAGCTCGGCATTGCGCCGCGCGAGTGCGTCGTACTCGGCGTCGCTGATCTCGGGGGCGTCCTGCGCGTGATAGAGCCGATCGTGACGCGCGATCTGGCGCGCGAGGCGCATCAGTTCGTTCGCGGCATCGGCTTCGGACATTTCCATCACTCGGCCCTCCCCAGCACCGTCACAACCAGTGAATGCCGGGCGCGGAAGCCAATCGATTCGTAAAGGCGGATGGCGTGGGCATTATAGGCATAGCTGTGGAGGAACGGGGTTTGCCCATCCGCGATGAAGCCTGCCAGCACGCGGCGGATCATGCGGCCGGCAAGGCCCCTGCCCTGCCGGTCGGGCGCGGTGCAGACGCCGCTGAGTTCGGCAAGACCGGGCGCGGGGCGCATGCGTTCGCCCGCCATGGCGATCAGACGGCCTTCTTCGCGCAGGCCATAGTAAGGGCCATAACGATGCGTGTGGGAGCGCCAGGGTCCGGGCTGGGTCTCCAGCGCCAGCGCAGTCATCTCGTGCGCATCCGCCTCCGTCATCAAGGCCAGTTCAGGATCGACGGCCGCAGCCTCTAGCGGGCCATCGGCAATCATTTGAAGCAGCGGCGCGGTGCGCAGCACGCGGGTTCCGGGCGGAGGGACCTGCTCTTCGGCTTCGAGCAGCCAGATCTCGTCGTCGGCGCTCGTCAGCAGCCCGGAAAGCTCCGCCTCATGCCCCGGCGCGGCGGCGGCGAAGGGGCCGTAAGCAGGGTCGATACGGCACACCGCGCCGCTCACGACCGCGAGCGCGGCCTGCGGGCCATTGAGCAGCGACCAGATCGGCCGGTCAAGCGGATGCGCCGTCATGCCGGAACGCTCAGGCCTGTTCCAGCAGGCGCTCGGCCTGCGCGCGCGCTTCGGGGGTTATCTCCGCGCCAGACAGCATGCGCGCGATTTCCTCCTGCCGCCCGCCTGCATCAAGCTGCACCACCGACGTGCGAGTCACGATCCCTTCAGAGGACTTTGCAATAAGGTAATGCGCAGTTCCCCGCGCGGCCACTTGCGGGCTGTGGGTCACGGCCAGCAACTGCCCTGCGCTGGCAAGCCGCGCCAGACGTTCGCCGATGGCGCTGGCGACCGCGCCGCCCACGCCCCGGTCGATCTCGTCAAAGATCACGGTTGCCGCGCCGCCTTCTTCGGCCAGCGCCACCTTCAGCGCGAGAATGAATCGCGAAAGCTCGCCGCCCGAGGCGATCTTGCCAAGCGGCGCAAAATCGGCGCCCGGATTGGTCGAAATCAGGAACTCGGTCGCATCAACGCCTTGCGGGCCCCAGCGGTCTTCGGGCAGCCGCACGACCGCCGTGCGAAACCGCGCCGAGTCCAGCTTGAGCGGCGCAAGCTCAGCCGCGACCGCCGCATCGAGCCGTTTGGCCGCCTCGGCGCGAAGAACCGAGAGGCTTTCCGCCTTCGCGCGGTAATCCAGCCCTGCGTCCTGCGCGGCGCGCGCCAGATCGCCGATGGCCGCCTCGCCGCCCTCGATCCGGTCGAGCGCAGCGCGCATTTCGGCCATGCGCGCGGGGAGTTCATCCACGGTGCAGCCATGCTTGCGGCCCGCCGCGCGCAGATCGAACAGGCGCGTCTCGATCCGGTCGAGCAGCAGCGGATCGTGCGACAGCGCCTCGGCAGCCTTGTCCAGCTTGTCCTCGGCCTCGCTCGCCTCGATCACCGCTCGGTCCAGCGCTTCCATTGCTTCGGTGAGCAGGGGATGTTCGTGCGCAATGCGGTCAAGCCGGCGCGAGGCGCTGCGCAAGCTGGCGAGCGCCGAGTCCGACCCGGTCCAGAGGTGCTGCAATTCGGCAAGATCACCCGAAAGCCGCTCGCCCTTCTGCATCGCCGCGCGCTGCCCCGCCAGTTCGGCTTCCTCGCCCTCTTCGGGGGCCAGCAGCGCCAGTTCGGCAAGGTGGGCGATCAGCAGATCCTGCTCCGCCGAAGCCGCTGCAAGCCGCGCCTGCGCTTCGGCCAGTGCAGCTTCGGCGGCGCGCCACTTGTCCCATGCAGCGGCCACTTCGCCCACATCGGCGCGGGCATAGCGATCCAGCAAGGCCCGGTGGCCGCGCGCATTGACGAGGCCGCGATCATCATGCTGGCCGTGGAGTTCGACAAGGCTGCGTGCGAGATCACGCAGCAAGGCGACACTGACCGGCTGATCGTTGACGAACGCGCGGCTGCCAACAGCATTTGCGCCATCGCTGCGCAGACGGCGGCGGATGATAAGCAGCTCGCCCGGCTCGACCGCGATATCGGCTGCCGCCAGCGCAGCGCCCAGCGCTTCGGGCAAGGCGGCAAACTCGAACGTCGCGGTCACGCTCGCCTCGTCCGTACCGGCGCGGATCAGCCCGCCATCGGCGCGATCCCCTAGCACCAGCCCCAGCGAATCCAGCAGGATCGACTTGCCCGCGCCCGTTTCCCCGGTGAGCACGCCAAGCCCGCGCCCGAACGCAAGGTCCAGCGCTTCGATCAGGACCACATTGCGGATGGATAGACCCGTGAGCATTGCCGCGATCCTTACCGGCTCGGCGGCCTCACGTCACCTTGTTGATCAATCTGTGGATAAATCGGGCAAAACGGGCGTTCTATGACACCGGAGTGACACGGTGCCATGGGAACGCAACGCGATTGTGACACCGATTCGGTTCAGTAAGCCAACTGGAACGAGGGCCTTGCCATGACCCGCCGCGCACAAGCCTGGGGAACGTCCCCCGCCGTCACCGAAATCGCCAAGTCCATTCCCGACTGGCTCGATCTGCCCGAACCGCGCGGCTTCCGACCCAAGCGCAAGCTGCGCACGGTGTGGATTTCCGATATTCACCTCGGCACGCGCGGCTGCAACGCCGAGATGCTGCTCGATTTCCTCGCCAGCATCGAGTGCGAGACGCTCTATCTGGTGGGCGATATCGTCGATGGCTGGCGGCTTTCCCGCGGATGGTACTGGCCCGATGCGCACAACGAAGTGGTGCGCCGCGTCCTCAAGATGGCGCATCGCGGCACCCGCGTGGTGCTGATCGCGGGCAATCACGACGAGATGCTGCGCCCTTATGCGGGCATGAGCTTTGGCGGCGTGGAGATCGCGCTGGAGGCAGTG
>JBIPOH010000010.1:0-22172 GCA_044379435.1 Novosphingobium sp. | reverse complement strand
GATGGCCGCCGCCTGCTGATAACCCACGGCGACAAGTTCGATGGGGTGGTGCTCTATGCCCGCTGGCTCGCGTTTCTGGGGGATCAGGCCTACGCGGTGCTGCTGCGCGCCAACCGCTGGTACAACAAGGGGCGGCGGCTGATGAAGCTGCCCTACTGGTCGCTGTCGGCCTACCTCAAGAAGCGCGTGAAAAACGCCGTCCAGTTCGTCTGCGCGTTCGAGGAAGCCGTGGCCCATGCTGCGCGCGACATGGCCGTGGACGGTGTGGTCTGCGGCCACATCCACTGCGCCGAGATTCGCCAGATCGGTGATGTGACTTATTACAACGACGGTGACTGGGTGGAGAGCTGCACCGCGCTGGTCGAGGACGCCGTGGGCGCGATCTCGATCATCGACTGGGCCGCGATCTGTTTCGAGGAAGCGCAGGCCAAGCCCGCGCTGACTGATGCCAAGCCGGTCCGGATCGAGGAAATCGCATGAAAATCGCGCTTTGCACCGACGCCTGGCACCCGCAGGTCAATGGCGTCGTGCGCACATTGGCGACCACCATTGAGCATGTCGCGGCGCGCGGGCACGAGGTGATGCTGGTCACGCCAAACCAGTTCTTCACGTTCGGCCTGCCCGGCTACAGCGAAATCCGCCTTGCCATGCTGCCGCGCTTCCGGACGCGCAGGACGTTGACGCAGTTTGCCCCCGATATCGTGCATATCGCGACCGAGGGACCAATCGGCTGGGCAGCGCGCGGTTGGTGCAAGGCGAACGGCGTGCCCTTTACCAGCGCCTTTCACACTCGCTTCCCGGATTACGCCGCCGTGCGTACCGGGCTCAGCCCGGACCGCTTCTGGCCGATCATGCGCCGGTTCCACGAACCGAGCCATGCCGTGCTGGTCTCAACCCCCACACTGGCTGCCGAACTTGCAGACCGCGGGCTGCGGCAGGCAACCGCGTGGACGCGCGGGATCGATGGCAAGCTGTTTCACCCCGGCCATGCCCCGCTCGAAGCGCTCGCGAATCTGCCGCGGCCCATCCTCCTCAATGTTGGCCGCGTGGCGGTGGAAAAGAACCTCACCGCCTTTCTCGATGCCGATGTGCCGGGCACCAAGGTCGTGGTCGGCAATGGCCCCGATCTGGCGCGGCTGCGCGCGCGCTATCCTGCCGCGCGCTTTCTTGGTGCGCTTTCCGGCACGGCGCTGGCGCAGGCGTATTGCTCGGCTGATGTGTTCGTCTTTCCGAGCCGGACCGACACCTTCGGCCTCGTAATGATCGAGGCAATGGCCTGCGGCGTGCCCGTGGCCGGCTATCCGGTGCCGGGCCCCATCGACGTTGTTGGTGCAGGCGGGTTCGGCCCCGATGCTCAGCTGTCCAAGCCCGTGGGAGCGCTGGACGGAGATCTTGCCAGGGCGATCAGGGCGGCACTGCTCTGCGACCGGGCAGCGGCAGCAGCGTGCGGCGCAGGCTATAGCTGGGAGCGCGCGACCGACCAGTTCCTCGAAGCGCTGGGCAGCGCGGCGCTTGCACGAAGGCTGCGCCCGGCTGCCTGATTAGCTGTTCCAGAATTAGCTGGCTGTGGTGCCAGGCGCCTTCTCGTTCATCAGCTTGTAGGCCCGCTCATACCATTCGTTGCCAGGATAATTCGAGCCCAGCACGGCGGCAGCCTTCTGGGCCTGCTCGGGCAGGCCGAGCACGAGATAGCTTTCCACCAGACGATAGAGCGCCTCGGGCGTGTGGCTCGTCTGCTGGTACTTTTCGACGACCGAGCGGAAGCGCAGCGTGCCGGCAAGCCACTTGCCGCTGCGCTGGTAGAAGCGGCCGATCTCCATTTCCTTGCCCGCGAGGTGATCGTTGACGAGGTCGAGCTTGAGCCGCGCATCGGTCGCGTAAGTCGTCGTGGGGTAGCGGCGCGTCACTTCGGTCAGCGCCGTCAGCGCCTGCTGGGTGATCTTCTGGTCACGCGTCACGTCGCTGATCTGCTCGTAGTAGCACAGCGCGACGAGGTAGTAGGCGTAGGGCGCGTCCTTGTTGCCCGGATGGATCGAGAGGAAACGCTGCGCCGACTGCACCGACTTGGGATAATCGCGCGCCGCATAATAGCTGAACGCGCTCATCAACTGGGCGCGGCGGGCCCAGGGCGAATAGGGGTGCTGGCGCTCCGCCTCATCAAACAGAGCCGCGGCCTGCTTGGCATCGCCCCGGTCGAGCCGGTCCTTGGCGGCGGCATAGAGCGTATCGACATCGCGCGCGACATAGGCGACGTCCTTCTTCGCCTTGCTGCCTGCGCAGCCTGCAGTGAGGCCGAGCGCGGCAGTGGCAACGGCAAGGAACACGAAGCGCAGCGGGCTGCGGCCGGAAAAAGAGGCGATCATGGGCGGTGCTATAACCAGCGGTGCCATGAACGCCAAGTGAAGTTCGCCGGTTTTGCCGAACCTCTTGTGTGGTTCTAATGCGCCGCCTGCTCCTCGAACGGCGGCTCCAGGGTGAGCTGATCGGCAAGAGTGATTCGGTCCAGCATCGCGGCCATTTCATCGCGCAGTTGCAGCATCAGGGCGCGCAGGCGGCATTCGGCCTCGGGCAGGCAATTGTTGCAGGTTTCGTGCGCATTGCGGCTGGCGCAAGGGGTGAGCGCAAGGCTGCCCCGCGTGAGGCGGATGATATCGCCATAGCGGATATCGACCGGCGGCAGCGCGAGTTCGTAGCCCCCCTCCCGGCCTCGATGCGAAATGACGATGCCTTCACGCGCCACTTCGGAAAGGATCACCGTCAGGAACTTGCGCGGGATGTTCTGCGCCTCGGCAATCGCATCAAGCCGCACGGGCCCCTGCCCGAACGTATCGGACAAGTGCTGGAGGGCGCGGATCGTGTAGCGCGTCTTTTGCGAAAGCATGTCCGCAAAATTGGCAAGGCCCGGGCGAATGTCAACGCCGAGAGTAGAAATAACTCCGCCGCCTACCCTTCGATCGCGGCGGCGGGCCGCCGGGCATAGACGCCGAACGCCGCGATCACGCCGTAGCACAGCGCCGGGAGCGCGAGGGCGGTGGTCAGGCTTCCGGTCATATCGGCGAGCGCGCCAGTAGCGAGCGGCACGACCGCGCCGCCGAAGATCGCAACGTTGATGATCCCCGAACCGTCCGCCGCGCGCGGGCCAAGCCCTTCGCAGGCGAGCGTGAAGATCGTGGGGAACATGATCGAGTTCATCAGGCCGATGGCCAGCAGGCTATAGGCGGCGACAAGGCCAGAGGTGTTGGTGGAGACAGCAAGCAGCGCAATCGCGCCTGCCGCGCAGCCCGCCAGCGTCACGCCTGGATTGGCAAAGCGCAGCACCGCCGAGCCGATGAACCGGCCGACCATCGCACCGAACCAGTACTTCCAAATTTCCCCGCCCGCCGTCTCCTGATCGATACCCATCACGGTGGGGAGCGCGAGATAATTGACGATGACCGAACCAATTGCGACTTCGGCACCGACATAGAGGAAGATGCACAGCGCGCCGAAGCCGAAGCGCGGCTGGGCCAGCAGCGCAAAGCTGGCACCAATCGAGCTGGCCTCGTGCTTTTCGCCTTTGAGGCGGTGGCGGTTTGCCCAAACCACGGCGGCGCCAAGGGCGAGGCTGACGGCAAGACCGATGTACGTGTTGACCACGAGCTGGCTCTCGGCGACGCGATAGGCATCGAGCGCGGGGCCGACGAGTTCCTCAACCTTTACATCCTTGATCTTGCCGAGGATGAGGCTGGCACCGATCAGCGGAAACAGCACGGTGCCAAGCGAGTTGAACGCCTGCGCGAAGGTAAGGCGGCTGCTGGCGGTCTTGGCCGGCCCGAGCAGCGAGATCAGCGGGTTCGAGACGACCTGAACCAAGACAACCCCGCTAGCCAGAATGAAAAGCGCAAACAGGAACAGCACATAGAGCGCGCTCTGCGAGGCGGGGATGAACAGCAGGCAGCCGGCCATCATGGTCAGCAGGCCCACCGCCGCGCCGCGCATGTAGCCGATGCGCTTGACCAGCAGGGCGCCGGGAATGCCGATCACGGCATAGGCAGTGAAGAAGCAGAACTGCACCAGCATGGCCTGGGTGTAGTTAAGGGTGAAGAGGTCCTTCAGCTTGGGAATGATCACATCGTTGAGCGAAGTGATCCCGCCGAACAGAAAGAACAGCGCCATGACGAAAAGGCGCAGCTCGGGCGCGTCGATATTCCCTTTGTCGGTCGCGGAACCAGCAGAAGCAGTCGGGGCCATGGCCATGACGCGGTCTCTCCCATGAGCCGGTCACCCCCCGGCCTCTTGGGCCATTGTTTTGCCAAGGCGCGCGGCAAAGTCTACCCGATCAGGCGATGCATACGTATGGACGCCGTGGATAAATGCCCGAGAGAAAGGGAAATTTTTGCGAGGGCCCATGGAAAACCCCGCCCCGGCAGGGCCGGAGCGGGGCATAAAAGTGAACGTTATCAGAGACTACTTACTTTGCAGCCGCCTTGAGATAGGCGATCACGTCAGCGCGTTCCTGCGGGTTCGAAATCCCGGCAAAAGCCATGCGCGTGCCGGGCACGTACTTCATCGGCGCGGCGAGGAACGCATCAAGCGTATCCGGAGCCCAAGTGACGCCCTTGCTCTTCATCGCGCCCGAATAGCCGAAATTGGCAACCGAACCGGCCTTGCGGCCCATGATGCCCTTTAGGCTGGGGCCCATGCGCACGGCCCCGGTGTTGAGATCGTGGCAGGCCGCGCAGCGCGCGAAAACCGTCTTGCCACGGCCCGCGTCACCCGCGGCGGGTCCGGCGGCCTGCGCCGCACCCGCTGCCGTCAGCACCGCGAGCGTTGCCGCGCCGAGCGCGATGAAACCGAGACGTGCGTGCGAAAACTTCATCGAAAAACTCCCCTGTTTGTCCGGGATGATATGGCCGCGCGGGCCTGTATGCTAGCTTAATGGGCTGTTTTGGAGCCTGAAAGGTTCAGGTCCGGCCGGGGGCCGAAAGATAGACCTTGATGATCAGCCGGTAGAGTTCGGCTTGCTCTTCGCTGGTGAGCGGACTGAGGATATCGGCCTCGTCGGTAAAGATGATCTCGCGCGCAGCGGTGAGCGTGGCGGTGCCGGTTTCGGTGATCCACAAGCCGCCCGCACGGCGATCGAGCTTGGAGGGTTCGGACACGAGGTGGCCGTTCAAGGTAAGCTGGCGCACGAACTGGTGCACCGTGGGCCGCTCGATCTTGAAAAAGCGCGAAAGATCGGACTGCTTGACCCCGGGGTTGGCGTTGACGAGCCAGAGGATCGCCACCTGCTTGGGCGTGACCTTGAAAGATTCCAATTGGCGTTCAAGGCGCGAAAGCAGCAGCGTGTTGATCGTGCCGACATGAATGCCGAGCACCTGATCCAGCCCGTCGAGATCAAGCCCGGGCGTGACGGCCTGACGGCTGAGGGGCAGGATTGTGGTCTCGCTCGACGTCGCCATGGACGGGGACTGGCCTTTCTTCACTAAAGCGGGCGCGCGCACTCTTAGGTTGCGCGGATGCCGGACGCAACTTTTGTCGCGGCGCAGCGTGAAAAGGCGGCGATTGTTGCGATTGGAAGCCCCTCCCAGACAGGAGAGAGGCTTCCAGATCGGCTTAGTGGCGGATCAGGTAATCGAAGGCCGAAAGCGCGGCCTTCGAGCCTTCGCCCATCGCAATGACGATCTGCTTGTAGGGCACCGTCGTCACGTCACCCGCAGCAAAAACGCCGGGGAGGCTGGTGGCAAGATGGCTGTCGATCTCGATCTCGCCGCGATTGGTCATGGCGAGCGCGCCCTTCAGCCATTCGGTGTTGGGCACGAGGCCGATCTGCACGAAGATGCCTTCGAGCTCGATGGTGTGGACCGCGTCCGTAGTGCGATCACGGTAGACGAGGCCCGTCACCTTCTCGCCGTCGCCCGTCACTTCGGTGGTGAGCGCCGAGGTGATGATCGTCACGTTGGGCAGGCTGCGCAGCTTGGTCTGCAGCACGGCATCGGCGCGCAGTTCGCTGTCGAATTCGATCAACGTGACGTGAGCGACGATCCCGGCAAGGTCGATGGCCGCCTCCACGCCGGAGTTGCCCCCGCCGATCACCGCCGTGCGCTTGCCCTTGTAGAGCGGGCCATCGCAGTGCGGGCAATAGGCGACGCCCTTGTTGCGGTACTCTTCCTCGCCCGGCACGCCGATCTGCCGCCAGCGCGCGCCGGTCGAGAGGATGACCGTCTTGGCGCGCAAGGCAGCGCCGCTTTCGAGCTCGACCGTGGCGAGACCATCACCATTCGCGGCCTTGAGGCCAACGGCCTTCTGCAGGTTCATCACGTCGACATCATAGTCCTTCACGTGCTGTTCGAGCTGCGCAACAAGGCGCGGGCCTTCGGTGTGCTGGACCGAGATGAAGTTCTCGATGCCCATGGTATCGAGCACCTGCCCGCCGAAACGTTCGGTGACGACGCCGGTGCGGATGCCCTTGCGCGCGGCATAGATCGCGGCCGCAGCGCCAGCCGGGCCGCCGCCGACGATCAGCACATCGAACGGGTCCTTGGCGGCGATCTTCTCCGCCGCACGAGCAACCGCGCCAGTATCGATCTTGGCGACGATCTGCGCCAGATCCATGCGGCCCTGCCCGAACGGCTCGCCATTGAGGAACACTTGCGGCACGGCCATGATCTTGCGCCGCTCGACCTCGTCCTGAAACAGCGCGCCATCTATGGCGACATGCGTGACCGCAGGGTTCAGCGCTGCCATGATGTTGAGCGCCTGCACGACATCGGGGCAGTTCTGGCAGGTGAGCGAGAAGAACGTCTCGAAATGCAGCGGGCCTTCAAGGCCGCGCGCGGTTTCCAGCAGATCGGCCTCTTCCTTGGGCGGGTGCCCGCCAACGTGCAGCAGCGCAAGGATCAGCGAGGTAAACTCGTGGCCCAGCGGCAGCCCGGCAAAGCGTACGCGCGGCTCTTCGCCCGGCTTGCCGATGGCAAAGCTCGGGCGGCGCGCGTCGATGCCGTCGAAGCGGGCGGAAACCTTGTCCGAAAGGACCGCGATTTCCTCGACAAGGCCGCGCGTATCCGCGCTCTTGGCATCATCGCCAAGGCTGGCGACGAGCTCGATCGGATGGCGCAGGTTGCCGAGATAGGTCTTGAGCTGGGCAGTGGTGGCGGCATCGAGCAGCGGCATGGCACGGGTTCCTGAAAGGAGGACGCAAGATGGGGTTCGCGCGGGCAAGAGCAGCGCGGGCTGACGAAATATGGGAGCCAAGGTGCGGGAAAGGAAGTGCCGGGCGGCGGGTCTGGAGGGGGGAGAGCGCCGCCCGGCGGGTCCACTGCCCGGGCTGGTTACCGGGCAGCGGCGATAAGTGCAGTGATCAGATCTTGCCGACGAGGTCGATCGAAGGCGCAAGCGTCTCGCCGCCTTCTTCCCACTTGGCCGGGCACACCTGGCCGGGGTGCTCGCGCCAGTACTTGGCGGCCTTGATCTTGCGAACGAGTTCGGCAGCGTTGCGGCCCACGCCCTCGGGCGTGATCTCGATCAGCTGGATCACGCCGTCCGGGTCGACCACGAAAGTACCGCGATCGGCAAGGCCGACGCCGGGGCGCAGGTTGTCGAACGCGTTGGTCAGCGTGTGGTTCTGGTCACCCACGAGGTAGTAAGTGATCTTGCCGATGGCCGGCGAGCTGTCTGCCCAGGCCTTGTGGCTGAAGTGCGTGTCGGTCGAGACGCCGAACACTTCAACGCCCATGCCCTGCAGCTCGGCATAGTTGTCCTGCAGGTCTTCCAGCTCGGTCGGGCACACGAAGGTGAAGTCGGCCGGGTAGAAGAAGAACACCGCCCACTTGCCGGCGATATCGGCATTGGTGATGTCGACAAACTTGCCTTCCTTGTAGGCCGTGTTCGCGAAGGGCTTGATCGGGGTGCTGATCAGGGACATCGGACTTTCGCTTCCTTGAAAAACGCGGACCGGGATGATCCGCCTGAATGGCATGCCGCATTGGCAAGTGTGATCTAACGCGGTTCGTTGCGCGACGCTAATGATCAATCCTGACCTCATTGATTGAGTGGATCGATCAATCGCACGCGCCGTTTGCCGCAAGCGCGATATGGTTAGCAGGTCTGCACAATTCCATAGGCAATCCGCCCGATAGCCGGTTTCACGCGCTGGGCAGGGCCATGCTGCCAATGCAGCAGCCCATCATCATGCGAAAAGTGTCCTGGCCATGAAAGGCGTGATTTTCAATCTCCTTGAAGACGCAGTGGTCCGCCAGCACGGGCTTCTGGCGTGGGACAGCCTGCTGCACATGGCGGGGCTGGACGGCGCCTATACGTCGCTTGGCAGCTATCCCGACAGCGACGTGATCCGGCTGGTCGATGCCGCGTCCACCATGCTGGGAGTGAGTGCGGCAGATGTGCCGACCTGGTTCGGCCGCAGCGCGATCCCGCTGCTGCACGAACGCTACGCGATGTTCTTCACGCCGCATGGCAGCGCGCAATCGTTCGTGGCGAGCGTGAACGAGATCATCCACCCCGAAGTGCGCAAGCTTTATACCGGTGCGGGCTGCCCGCATTTCCATTTCCATGATCTGGACGACGGGCGCATGGGCATTTCCTATCAATCGCCGCGTCGGATGTGCCGCTTGGCACACGGCTTCATCGAAGGAGCAGCCGACCATTACAGCGATACGGTCGGCATCGAGCATCTCTCGTGCATGCTCGATGGGCATCCGGTGTGCCGCCTTGCACTCAGCTGGTCGCGTTGAAACAGGAAGCCATCCCCCTTTCCCCGGATGCGGCCAACCCGGTCACCAGCACGATCGAACGGCTGGAGCGGCTGGTCCAGCGCGAACGTGAGGGGCGGCTGCAGGCCGAGGCCATTGCCGAGCGGGGCCTGCGCGAGCTTTACGAAAGCCAGGTGCGGCTCGCCCTGCTGCAACGCATCACCGATTGCGCCAATCGCTCGAACGATTTCAGCGAAGCCATCGATGAAGTGCTCAAGGAAATCTGCGAGCACATGAACTGGGCCTTCGGCACGGCATACCGGGTCGCTCACGCAGGGACCATCGTTTCGTGCGATGCCTGGTACACGGCGGAGCCTGCGCGGCTGTTTCCGCTGGTGGAGGCGGCGCGCGACCGGACCTATGCCAGCGGCGAGGGTCTGCCGGGATGCGTGCTGCGTGATCGCCACCCCCACTGGGTCGACGAGGCGGAGCTTGCGACCAGCTTCAGCCGCCGGGTCGCCGCCGCCTCTTGCGGGATCCGCTCGGTCTGCGGTTTTCCGGTGATGATCGGCGAAGAAATCGTCTGTGTGCTGGAGTTCTTCTCGCGCACGGCGATGATCGACAAGGACGCGGTCCTGCTGACGGTGACTCAGGCCGCCACGCAGCTGGCGCGCGTGATCGAGCGCGAGCGGGCGCGTGCGGCGCTGCTCCATGATGCGCTGCACGATGCGATGACAGGCCTGCCGAACCGCACACTGCTGGACGAGCGATCCCGCGCTGCCTTCGAGCGCTTGCCCGAGAACCGCGAGGGGCTGGCAGTGCTGGTGATCGACCTCGACGGGTTCAAGGCAATCAACGACAAATATGGCCACCATGCGGGCGATATCGTGCTGGTCGAAACGGCGCGGCGCTTCGATACGGTGATCAATGCTCGCATGGGCGGGCGGCGCAGCAGCGATCAACATGGCTGGCGTGCAACTCTCGCCCGGGTTGGCGGGGACGAGTTCGTTGTGGTGCTGGACAGCCTCCCGTATCCGGCAATTGCCAAGGAGTTGTCCTGCGCGCTCATCGATGTGCTCAGGGCGCCGATCAATGTGTCGGGTGAATTCGTCAATGTCGGCCTGTCCATCGGCATCGCCTACAGCAGCCAGGGCTACACCACGGTCGACCAACTGCGGCAGGATGCCGACCTCGCCATGTACGAAGCGAAGGCCGGTGGGCACGGCGGCGTGGTCACGTTCTCCGAGGCGCTGGGCAACGAGCGCCGCAACCGCATGGCGCTCGAAAACGAGCTGCGCGATGCGATACGCGAGAAGCAATTCACGCTCTACTACCAGCCGATCTTCGCGCTAGGTACGCGCGGCGACAAGCCCGAACGCCTGCGCGGGTTCGAAGCGCTGATCCGGTGGAACCATCCCGAACACGGGCTGGTCGAGCCCGGGCGCTTCATCCCGGCAGCCGAAGCGGGCGGGCTCATCGTGTTCATCGGTGATTGGGTGCTGCGGCAGGCCTGCAGCGCCATGGCAAGGCTCCACGCCCAACTCACCCGCAGCGGACTTGAACCGGCCGAGCTGCCCTATATCAGCATCAACATTGCCCCGCAGCAGTTCCTCCAGCCCACCTTTTCCGCCCATGTCCGGCGGGTGCTGCTGGAAACTGGCGTGCCGCCCGAACTGGTGCGACTGGAAGTGACCGAAGGCGTTGCCATCATCGATCCTGACCAGACCCGGCAGGTGCTCGAACAAGTGCGCAGCTGGGGCGTGAAGACCAGCCTCGATGATTTCGGGACGGGCTATTCCTCGCTCAGTTACTTGCAGAACCTGCCGTTCGACACGCTCAAGATCGACCGCTCGTTCATTGCCTCGATGGATGATCCCAAAAGCCGCAAGATCATCCGCGCGATCCTCGATCTGGCGAGCAATCTCAATCTCTCGGTCGTGGCGGAGGGAATCGAGACAGGCGAGCAGGGCGCATCGCTGCGCGAGATGGGCTGCGAGTTCGGCCAAGGCTATCATCTGGGCCGGCCGCTTGACGAGGCCAGCGCCTTTGCACTGATCTGGCCCGAAGTGGGTGCTTTTCCGGCATAAAAGTCTGCTGCGCGCGCCGCTGGAACGCGTATGGTGCTTCCCGCATCAACCGCCAGACCAAGCAAGGACCGACCGATGGCAGGAAACAGCCCCTGGAGCCACACCCGCAGCGCCAGCATCGCCGACGATATCGATTTCGAAATCAAGGGGCAGGAGCTCCAGTTCGTCGAGATCGAGCTTGATCCGGGCGAAAGCGCGGTGGCCGAAGCGGGCGCCTTCGTGTGGAAGGACAGCGCGATACAGATGACCACCGTGTTCGGCGATGGTAGCGCTGATCAGGGCGGCGGGTTCATGGGCAAGCTGCTGGGTGCAGGCAAGCGCCTGATCACGGGCGAAAGCCTGTTCACCACGGTCTTCACCCATCAGGGCCATGGCAAGGCGCGCGTGGCGTTTGCCTCCCCCACCCCTGGCGCAATCCTGCCGATCAAGCTGGACGAGCTTGGCGGCACCCTGATCTGCCAGAAGGACAGCTTCCTGTGCGCCGCGCGCGGCGTTTCCATCGGCATCGCCTTCCAGCGCAAGATCATGACCGGCCTGTTCGGCGGCGAAGGCTTCATCATGCAGAAGCTGGAGGGCGATGGCTGGGTGTTCGTCCAGATGGGTGGCACACTGACCGAGCGGACGTTGGCCCCCGGCGAGGAACTGCATGTCGATACCGGCTGCCTTGCTGCCTACACCCCTGACGTGACCTTCGACCTTGTTGGCGCAGGCGGCGTGAAGAGCGTGCTGTTCGGCGGTGAGGGCCTGTTCTTCGCGCGGCTGACCGGGCCGGGCAAAGTGTGGATCCAGTCCCTCCCCTTCGCGCGCCTTGCCGGCCGGATGCTGGCAGCAGCCATGCCCGGCGGCGGACAGAACCGCGGCGAAGGTTCTGCGCTGGGCGTGCTGGGCGATTTCATTCAAGGCAATCATTAGGAGCGGCCGTTGTGGTCGCATGGGGCTGGCGGACGCGCGCCGGCCCCTCCCCCTCAGCCGCCCGCAGCAGTGCCCGAGCCGGCCAAGAAGGCGTGGCAAAAGCCCGGCCCACCCCTTGCCTATCCAGCCCCGCCTCGTGCTATGCCCTGCGCATGTCATCGCTCTGTCGCAATCGGCCACCATGCCGCGCCGCGAACCGCTGCATTCAGGCGAGCGGAATGAGGGGTAATGGCCATGGATGATCCGCAGACGGCGGCGCGCCGAGTTTCCGCGGCAACACAGCTTCACACCGCAAGCGCGCAAAAAACGCCCCCCGCCCCCGCCTATCGCTACTTCAACCGGGAACTGAGCTGGCTCGCCTTCAACCGCCGCGTGCTCGCTGAAGCGCAGAACACCAGCTATCCGGTGCTGGAGCGGCTGCGGTTTCTCTCGATCTCGGGGAGCAACCTCGACGAGTTCATGATGGTGCGCGTGGCCGGCCTTGCCGCGCAAGTGCGGCAGGGGATCGATGAGCTTTCGATCGACGGGCTGACCCCGACGCAGCAGCTTCAGGCAGCCTACAAGGGTGTCGAGGAACTGATCCGCGCACAGCAGGCGGTTCTGGCCGACCTGTCAGGCCTGCTCGATGCAGCAGGCATCCGCATCGTGGGCGACCGCAAGCTTGAGCCCAAACTCGACAAGGCGCAGGCCGATTGGCTGGCGCACTATTTCGCAGAGCACGTGTTTCCCGCGCTGACCCCGCAGGCGATCGATCCGGCCCACCCCTTTCCCTTCATCAACAATCAGGGAACCGGCATTCTCTTCACGCTCGCGCGGCTGGCGGACGGCGAGGCGGTGACCGAGATGATCCTCATCCCCCCGGCCCTGCCCCGTTTCGTGCGCCTGCCCGGCCAGACGGAGACCGCGCCTGCGTGCTGGATCAGCATCGAGGAGCTGATCCTGCGCAATGGTGGCAAGCTGTTCCCCGGTTTCCGCATCCAGGGCCACGGCACGTTCCGCGTGCTGCGCGACAGCGATATCGAAGTGGAAGAGGACGCCGAGGATCTCGTCCGCTATTTCCGCACCGCGATCCAGCGGCGGCGGCGCGGCAAGGTGATCCTGCTACAAGTGCAGGAAAACTTCGACCGGGATGCCGAGGCGCTGCTGCGCGACAAGCTGCGGCTCGATCACGCGATGGTGATCAAGGCGGGCGGACTGCTGGCCATGAACGGGCTGTCGGTGATTGTCGACACGGACCGGCCCGAGCTGAAGTTCGAGCCCTACATCCCGCGCTACCCCGAGCGCGTGCGCGAGCATGACGGCGACTGCTTTGCCGCTATCCACACCAAGGACCTGGTTATCCACCACCCGTTCGAAAGCTTCGACGTGGTGGTCGATTTCCTGCGCCAGGCAGCCTCCGATCCCGATGTCGTGGCGATCAAGCAGACGCTCTATCGCGCGGGCAAGCAATCGGCGGTGATTGCGGCGCTCATCGCGGCGGCCGAAGCCGGAAAATCGGTCACGGCGGTGGTCGAACTCAAGGCCCGCTTCGACGAAGAGCAGAACCTCCACTGGGCCAACCAGCTAGAACGCGCCGGGGTTCAGGTGATCTACGGCTTTGTCGACTGGAAGACTCACGCCAAGGTCTCGATGGTCGTGCGGCGCGAAGGCGATGGCTACCGCACTTACTGCCACTTCGGCACGGGCAACTATCACCCCGTCACCGCGCGCATCTACACCGACCTCAGCTTCTTTACCGCCGACCCCAAGTTTGGCCGGGATGCGGGCCTGCTGTTCAACTTCATCACCGGCTATATCGAGCCCAAGGCCACCGAAATGCTGGCGATTGCGCCCATCGGGGTGCGCCGCAAGCTCTATGAATGCATCGACCGCGAAATCATGCTGGCCGGGGCGGGCAAGCCGGCCGCGATCTGGGCCAAGCTCAATTCGCTGACCGACAGTCAACTGATCAACCGGCTCTATGACGCCAGCGCAGCCGGGGTGGAGATCAATCTGGTGGTGCGCGGCATCTGCTGCCTCAGGCCCGGCGTTCCCGGCCTGTCGGAGCGCATCCGGGTCAAGTCGATCATCGGCCGTTTTCTGGAGCACAGCCGCATCTGGGCCTTTGGCAACGGCGCGCCGCTGCCGAACCGGCGTGCGCGCGTGTTTATCTCCTCCGCCGACGGGATGACGCGCAACCTCGACCGCCGTGTGGAAGTGCTGGTGCCGATCCGGAACTCCACCGTGCATGATCAGGTGCTCGATCAGGTCATGCTAGCCAACTTGCTCGATACCGAGCAGAGCTGGATCCTCGATCCGGACGGCACGTATCACCGGGCCGAGCCGGGGGAGAAGCCGTTCAACGTGCATCGTTACTTCATGACCAACCCCTCGCTTTCCGGGCGCGGTGCAGCGCTGGGCAAGGGCCGCAAGGTGCCCAAGCTGGCCCTGCGGCGCGGCGGCCAATCGCCAGCCTTGCCTCCCGCACTGCCGCCTGCCTGATACGGCTGATGGAATGACCCGCTTCACGCGCACCTCGGCCTATGTCCCCACCCGGGCGATCATCGATATCGGCTCGAACACCGTGCGCCTTGTCATCTATGGCGGCCCGGCCCGCGCGCCGGACGTGCTGCACAACGAAAAAGTCACCGCGCGGCTGGGCAAGGGCGTAGCGGAAAACGGCAGGCTGGGTGGGCGAGCGTCAGCGACCGCGCTCGCCAGCCTCGCACGCTACCGCACGCTGCTCGATCTCAAGGGCATCAGCGAAGTCGAGGTCGTGGCGACTGCAGCGGTGCGCGATGCCGTCAACGGGCCGGAGTTTCTGGAACGGATCCGGGCGCTGGGCCTCACGCCCCGGCTCCTTTCCGGTGAGGAAGAGGCCGTGACCAGCGCACACGGCGTGATCGGCGCGTTTCCCGGGGCAGACGGGGTGGTGGGCGATCTGGGCGGGGGCAGCCTCGAACTGGTCGATGTGAACCGGGACGGCTGCCGTCATGGCACCTCGCTGCCGCTGGGCACGCTGCGTCTGGCGGCGCTGCGCGCAGGCGGCGAACGCGCCTTCGGGCAAACCATTGCAAAGATGCTCAAGCGCGCGGAATGGCGCGCCGTGCCCGGATCAACGCTCTATCTCGTTGGCGGATCGCTGCGCGCCTTTGCCCGGCATGCGATGGTGGTGACAGGCTGGCCAATCGACGATCCCCATGGCTTCGAGATCGGCGCGGCGCAGGCACAGGCCATCGCCAAGACGCTGGCGCGGCGCAAGTTGGAAATGCTGGCGCCCGTACCCGGCATCTCCACATCGCGGCTTGCCGCCCTGCCCAATACGGCGGCGCTGCTGTTCGTGCTGATCCGCGCGCTGCAACCGGGCCGCCTGGTTTTCTCCTCATGGGGCCTGCGCGAAGGGCTGCTGTGGGAACGGATGCCGCCGGGCGTGCAGATGCAGGACCCGCTGGTGGCAGGCGCAGCGGCCTTTACCAGCGAGTACGGGATTGCCGCCGGAAGTGCCGCGATGGTGGCAGGCTGGACCGGCGCGGCGCGGGTCGCCGAGGCCGCAACAGGCAGCGAGCATCTGCGCCTGACGGCCACGATGCTGTGCCTGGCGAGCGCGATGGTCGAGCCCAACTTGCGCGGCGATCTGGCGCGGGACTGGGCCTTGCGCAAACGCTGGATCGGCGCCAGCCCCGCAGATCGCGCGATGCTGGCAGCCGCCATGATTGCGCACACCGGGCGCACCGACCTGCCGCCCGATCTGGCGCGGCTGGCCGGGCCAGATCAACTGCGCGAGGCGCAGGCCTGGGGCCTCGCGACCCGGCTTTGCCGCCGGTTCAGCGGCAACACTGCCGCCGGAATTGGCGGCAGCGCGCTGCGCGTGGAGCAAGGCGCCCTGTTACTGGAGGTGCAGCCACGCACGGCTGTGCTGGTGAACGAGGGCGTGGAGCGCGACCTCAAGGCGCTCGCCGGGCACCTCGGGTTAAAGCCGCAGGTGCGCTAGATCTTCTCGCGCCCAGATTCGGCTTGGGCTTCCGCTTCGGCGGCAGCCAGTACGCGCAGCACATTGCCCGACCAGACCTTCGCCACGTCCGCCTCGCTATAGCCTGCCGCGAGCAGCGCGCGGGTGATCTTCGGCAGATCGACGATATCCTCAAGGCCGACAACCCCGCCACCGCCGTCCCAGTCCAGCCCGATACCGACATGGTCGACGCCCGCAACCTTGATGGCATGAAGCAGATTGGCCATCACGTCATCGAAGCTTGCCCGCACTTCGGGAAACTTTGCGTCAATCGCGCGGCGCTGGGCGAGCAGTGCCTTGCGTTCGGCCGCGTTCAGCGACTTTTCTTCAGGGTACTGCGCCTCAAGCGCCTTCATCGCAGCTTCGCGTTCTGCGCTTTGCTTGAGGCCCTTCACATAGACTGAGTTGATCTGGATGACCCCGCCCGCCGCCGCGAGCGCCTTCAGATGCGCATCATCGATATTGCGGGGATGATCGTAGATCGCCTTGCAGCCCGAATGGGTGAGGATCACCGGCGTTCTTGAAAGGCGCAAGGCATCATCGAGCGCGCGGTCGGAACTGTGCGAGAGATCAGGAACGATGCCGAGGCGGTTCATTTCGGCGAGGAGCTGGACCCCGAGCGGGCTGAGCCCGTCCCATTTCGCCTTGTCCGTGGAACTGTCGGCGAACTGGTTGGTGCGGAAATGGGCAAAACCGGCGATGCGCACGCCCATGGCATGAAAGCTGCGCAGCAAAGTGGGATCATCACCCAGAGGCCAGGCGTTCTCGATCGAGAGATAGACAACGCGCTTGCCCGCCGCCTTGATTGCAGCGGCATCGGCGGCCGTGCTGGCGAGCGCAAAGCTTTCGGGATGGGCGGCGACCATCTCGCGGATCGCCATCCCGCGCATCAGCGCAAAATCGCGCGCCTTCCGGGTAGATTCGGCATCGAGCGGCCCCTGCGCCGTATAGATCACCCAGAACCCGCCATCGAGACCGCCCTGCTTCATGCGCGGAAGATCGACTTGCGTGTAATCGTCCTGAACCGTGTGCGCGTCGGTAATCGACCAGCCGGGCAGCGCCAGCGATGCAGGCGTATCGAGGTGGCTGTCGAGCGTGAGCAGGCGCTGCTGGAGCGCCGCGGCTGGATCGGCGACCTTTTTCGGCGCGCTGTTGGCAGGGCCGGTGGTGAGCAGGGCCAGCGTGGCAGCGGCGGCGAGAAAGGCAGAGCGCATGGACATGACCGCAGCTTTCGCCCCCATGCCGGGAATGTCAATCACGCCGGATCGGCATCCGGCTGCACGTCCGGGCGCGAGGCTGCAAAAGCCGGGTGCGCAAGGGCGGCGGCCTCGATAGCTTCGAGCCGGGGAAAATCGACCCGCGCGCCAAAGCGGCGGCCATTGGCCATCTGCGGGATCAAGACGATATCGGCCAGCGTGATCGCATCGCCGAAGCAGAACGGGCCCGTGCGGTCAGCGATCAGCTGCGAACAGGCGGCCAGTCCGCCTTCGATCACTTCGCAGGCCCAGCCATCGATCACCGCCTGATCGAGGCCGCGCTTTCGCAGCATCCGCAGCACCCGCAGGTTCTGCACCGGGTGGATATCGCAGGCGACCGCCAGCGCAAAGGCGCGCACCCGCGCACGCTCCAGCGGATCGGCAGGCAGCAGCGGCGGATGCGGGACGCGTTCCTCAAGGTATTCGATGATGGCGAGGCTTTGGGTCAGCACCGCGCCATCCATTTCCAGCGTCGGAACCAAGGCCTGCGGATTACGCTCAAGATAGGCGGGCGCAGACTGCGCATGGGCGCGCAAATCGTGCGAGGCGGTTTCCCAAGCGAGCCCTTTGATCGCAAGGGCCGTGCGCACCCGCCACGCGGCAGAAGAGCGCCAATAGGAGTGCAGCACAAGGTTCATCATCCCGCGAATAGCGCGCAAATTCGCCACGTGCCATCATTTCCACCGGCTTAAAGAAATCGTAGTCATTATGGGTGTATTGCAGAGAAATTCCCTATGCTGGGAATCGTGCCATGGAGAGTCCATGTCTGCCGAGATGTCTGCGGAACGACCGAAGCAGGAGCGCCAGTCCGAACGGCGCCCGCTGATGGTGCGCGTGCAGTATCGGCGCACGATCGTGCGGCTTGCGGCCCAGATCCTCGATCTTTCCCGCCACGGTTTGCGGCTGGCCGGCATGGAGCGGCTGCGCGTGGGCGAATGTGTGTGGATCACCCTGCCCGGCCTGCCGCCGCGCCAGGCGAAGGTCGTCTGGGTCGACCGCTTCGAGGCAGGCTGCGTCTTTATCGAGCCACTGCATGAAGCCGTCTTCGACGCGATTGTTTCAGGCCACATGCACTGACGCTTTCCCCCTGCTCCGGTAGTGAGTAGGGAGCGGACATGCTTCGCCTCACCGAACTCAAGCTCCCTCTCGATCACACCCCTGCCGAACTCGAAGCCGCGATTGCCGAACGGCTGGAAATCGCGCCGGGTGCGCTGCTGCGCTATAGCGTGGCGAAGCGCGGCAACGACGCGCGGCGCAAGAGTGCGATCAAGCTGGTCTATGCCATCGATGCCAGCGTGAAAGACGAAGCCGCCGTGCTGGCGCGCCATGCCGGCGACGTGCAGGTGCGCCCCTCCCCCGATACGAGCTACCGCTTCCCGGTCATGGCTCCGGCAGGCTGGCAGGGCCCGCGCCCGGTGGTGATCGGCGCTGGGCCATGCGGACTGCTGGCGGCGCTGATCCTGGCGCAGATGGGCCTCAAACCCATCATCATCGAACGCGGCAAGGCGGTGCGCGCGCGCACCAAGGACACCTGGGCGCTGTGGCGGCGCAGCGAATTGACCCCGGAATCGAACGTGCAGTTCGGCGAAGGCGGCGCAGGCACCTTCTCGGACGGCAAGCTTTACAGCCGGATCAAGGACCAGCGCCATCTGGGCCGCAAGGTGCTGACCGAATTCGTCAAGGCAGGCGCCCCGCCCGAAATCCTCACCGAAGCGCACCCGCATGTCGGCACCTTCCGCCTCGTCACGATGGTCATGTCGATCCGCGAGACGATCGAAGCGCTCGGCGGCGAATACCGCTTCGAGACGCGCGTGGAGGATTTTATCATCGGCAAGGACGCGCGCGGTGAGCGGCAGCTTGAGGCGCTCGTGCTGTCGACGGGCGAAGTTCTGCCCGCGCGGCGCGTGATCATGGCGGTGGGCCATTCCGCGCGCGATACCTTTGCCGTGCTCCACAGCGCTGGCGTCCACATCGAGGCCAAGCCCTTTGCCGTGGGCGTGCGCATCGAGCATCCGCAGCGGCTGGTAGACGTGGCGCGTTATGGCACCAGTGCTGGTCATCCGATCCTTGGCCCGGCGGCCTATTCGCTGGCGCACCAGTCGAGCGCGGGCCGGTCGGTATACAGCTTCTGCATGTGCCCGGGCGGACGCGTGGTGGCGGCAGCCTCTGAGCCGGGGCGCGTCGTGACCAATGGCATGAGCCAGTATTCGCGCGCCGAGTTCAACGCCAATTCCGGCCTCGTGGTCGATATCAACCCGGAGCGCGATTATCCGGGCGGACCGTTGGCGGGCGTGGCGTTTCAGCGCAAGTGGGAAGAGCTGGCGTTCATTGCTGGTGGCTCCAACTATCAGGCTCCGGGGCAGCGGCTGGAGGACTTTCTGGCCGGGCGGCCTTCCACCGCGTTTGGTTCGATCACCCCTTCGTATCAGCCCGGCGTGAAGCCTACCGATCTGGCGAAGTGCCTGCCCGATTACGCCGTGGCCGCGATGCGCGAGGCGCTGCCGGTGTTCGGCCGCCAGATGCCGGGCTATGATCATCCGGACGTGGTGCTGACGGGGGTGGAGACGCGCACCTCTTCGCCGGTGCGGATCACCCGCGGGGCCGATCTACAAAGCCTCAATACGCACGGGCTATACCCGGCGGGCGAAGGCGCGGGCTATGCAGGCGGTATCCTTTCGGCAGCCGTCGACGGCATCCGCGTGGCCGAGGCGCTGGCACTCGAACTGCTGGGTCAGGGCAAATCGGATCAGCCAGCAGCCGCGCGGGCGTAAGCTGTCAGCAGCGATTGGCGCAGCGCACCGAGCGGCGGCAGATCGAGCCCGCCAAGCTGGGCAATGCCGACGATCTCGTCCGCGCCGTAGCACTGCGACAGTTCGATCACTTCGCCCTTCACCTTGCGTTCGAGCGGCCTTGACCAGAACGTATAGACCGTGGGCAGCGCGCGTTCGCTGGGGTCTTCGTCGACCACCATGGCAAGCCGGCCCGAGCGCAGTTCGACAAACGCGCCGATCGGATAGATGCCGACCATTTCGATGAAGTCGACCATGATCGCAGGGTCGAGGCCCTCGCAATGTTCGCCCATGTGGCGGATGGCCTCTGCCGGATCGAGGCCGGGATGGCCCCCGGAACTGCCATCGCCCCCCGAGACGAGCAGATCGTAAGTGTCGCAGATCGCGGCCATGCGCGAGAGCAGATCGATCTCGCTTCCGGACAGGCGATGCGGATAGCCAGAGCCATCGAGCCGTTCGTGATGGCGCAGACAGACCTTGAGCACGGCCTCGGGGATATCGCCGGCTGCCTTGAGCAGTGCGTGCCCCGCCAGCACATGCTGGCAATGCGTATCGGCTTCGAGATCGGTAACGGGTCCGGTCCACACATCCGCCGGATGCGGCGGGCCGCCGGTTTCCTGGCTGGCCCCGATATCGAGCAGCAGACCGGCCATGCCTGCCTCACGGGTTTCGGCAGCGGAAAGGTTCATCTGCCGCGCAAGCGCAATCATCAGCGCGCTGGTGGCAAGGGCATGGCGATAGGTTTCCTCGCTGTCCTCGCGGCAGCGTAGCAGGCCGTTGAAGGCATAGAGATTGCGCTGCACCGACGCGTAGATATCGTCGATCAGCGGATCGACCGTGCGCGCGCTGATGCCGCGGCCAAGCCGTGCTTCGATGAAAACGCGGCTGACGACCTTGGAATGGCGTTCGGCGATCTTGCGCGCGGTGCCGAACTCCTTGGCCGTGGCGACTCGCGCGGCGGCGAACTTGTTGGCCGCAGGACGCGGCGGCACGAACGGCATCCCGCGCGGCTGCACCGCCGCCGCGCCGGGGATTGCCGTTTGCGCCGGGCCGCCAGCATAGGCGGCTTCGCGCTGGGGCACATTGTTGAGCCCGCGCTCGGTATCGATGATCACGGCCTCGACCGCGCTGCCTTGCAGCGCCTCGAGCATCCACATTTCCTCGAGCACGAACTTGCTCTTCCAGAAGGGATGCTTGAACCAGCTTCCCTCCAGCTTGTGGATATACATGCCGAGCCGGAGCTCGGAGGTTTCGACGCGTTTCAGCATGGTCCGGGCTGCATGCCACCCTTGTGGCTGAAACTGCCTCACCGGGAAGCTACGCATTAGCCCTGATCGAAGCGTGCAAAGGGCAATTCCCCCGCCCGCGATTCTTGGCTAGCGTTGGAAAGACAGAACAATAACGAGGATGACCCGATGAGCACTGCGCCCCGCAATTCCGGCGCCAATCCTGGCATGGACCCCGAAGTCTTTGCCCAGTTCCTCGAACAATTGCAGCGCTATGTGCGCGAACGGCTGATTCCGGCGGAGGCGGAGGTGATTGCCGGGGACGCAATTCCCGAGGAACTGCTGGCCGAAATGCGCGAAATGGGCCTGTTCGGCCTGACCATGCCCGAGGAATACGGCGGCGCAGGCATGAATATCAGCCAGTACATCGAGACCATCCACGCCATCAGCTATGCAATGCCGGCGTTCCGCTCGATCATCTCGATCAACATCGGCATGGTCTGTTCGGCGATCAAGAATGCAGGCACGGCAGACCAGAAGGCGCAGTGGCTTCCGCGCCTCGCAGCGGGTGAGATCGCGGCCTTCGGGCTGACCGAGCCGGGTTCGGGTTCGGATTCGGCGGGACTTGCCACGATGGCGGTGCGTTCGGGCAATGGCTACGTGCTCAATGGCACCAAGCGCTACATCACCAACGCACCTTACGCCAAAGTGGGCCTGATCATGGCGCGCACGTCCAAGGAAAACCTGCCGAGAAACGCGCACGTTTCGGCCTTCCTTGTGCCGCTCGATACACCGGGCGTCACGCGCGGCAAGTCTGACCGCAAGATGGGCCAGCAAGGCAGCCATATCGGCGACCTCATTCTGGAAGACGTGTTCGTGCCGGGCGATGCGCTGCTCGGCGGCGAGGAAGGCAAGGGCTTCGCCACCGCCATGCAGAGCCTCGACAACGGGCGGCTTTCGGTGGGCGCGGCGGCGACGGCGCAGGCGCGGCGGTTCCTCGATACCGCAATCCGTTATGCCAATGAACGCAAGGCTTTTGGCGAGCCGATCGCCCAGTTCCAGCTGATCCAGGCAATGCTGGCAGACAGCCAGGCCGAAATCTACGCCGCGCAGTGCATGATGCGCGACGCCATTGCCAAAGCGGATTCGGGCCAGAAAATCCTGATGGAAGCGGCCGCCTTCAAGATGTTCGCCTCCGAAATGTGCGGGCGCGTGGCGGACCGCTGT
>JBIPOH010000102.1:0-9540 GCA_044379435.1 Novosphingobium sp. | reverse complement strand
CGTCATGCAGACCGTCAAACTTGCCGTCGTCGGCGCGCACCTCAAGGACATGCCGCTCCACTGGCAGCTCACCTCGCGCGATGCCACGTTCGTGGAAGCCACCCACACCGCGCCCACCTACCGGCTCTATGCCATGGCCGACAGCGTGCCGCCCAAGCCCGCGCTCGTCCACAGCGCGGAAGGCGGCGCGGCCATTGCGGTCGAGGTCTACGAACTGGGCGTTGCCGAGTTTGGCAGCTTCACCGTCGAAGTCCCCGCCCCGCTCGCCATCGGCACGGTCACGCTGGCAGACGGCACCAGCGTCAAGGGCTTCGTCGCCGAACCGCGCGCGCTCACCGGCGCGGAAGACATCACGCATCTTGGCGGCTGGCGCGCCTATATCGCGCAGAAGAACTGAAGGACCACGCCCATGAACCCGCTCAAGGCCCTGCTCCTCACCGCCGCCGCTTTGGCCCCGGTGGCCGCCCAAGCCGGCGAAACGGCCCCCAAGCCCCACGTGCAAGTCGTCCCCGGCTTTGCGGATTTCCTCACCATCGATGGCGATACCGTCTGGGCCACCAACAAGGGCCGGGTCGAACAGTGGTCGGTGAAGGGCAAAAAGGCAGAGGCGCCGATGGGCCGCCCCTGCGGCGGCATGAGCATCGACTTCGGCTCGCTCTGGGTCGCCGATTGCCCTGAAAACGCCGTCAAACGCATCGACATCAAGACCGGCAAGCTCCTTGCCGTGATTTCCACCGGCATTGCCAACCAACAGGAAGGCGAGCTCAACACCGTCACGGGCGCAGGCTCCGCGTGGGTCGGCTCGGACGCCAGCGGCAAGGTTGCCCGCATCGATCCGGCCACCAACAAGGTCGCGGCCACCATCGCGGTCGCCCCCGGCACCTGGTATCTCAGCTACGGCCTCGGCGCGCTCTGGGCCGTGAGCGCGAAGGAAAAACTCCTCCAGCGCATCGATCCGGCCACCAACACGGTCACAGGCACCGCGCCGCTCGGCAAGATGCCCGGCTTCCTCGTTGCGGGCGAAGGCGCGGTCTGGGTGCAGGAACAGGGCGATGGCACTGTCGCGAAGATCGATCCCGCCACGATGGCCGTCACCGCGCGCATCAAAGTGGGCGACAACCTCAAGTGGGGCGACATCGATACCGGCGCCGGCAAAGTCTGGCTGCGCACCACCGATGATCAGGAGTATGTCGTCATCGACGCGGCCACGAACGCCATTCTCTCGCGCATCGGCAAACCCGCCGGCAGCGGCGCGCTGCGCTGGACGGCGAAGGGCGTGTGGACCTCCGCGCACGACGTGCAAACGCTGACCTGGTGGCCCATCGAGCAGTCCCCATAAAGAGGGACATCCCTGTTTCTTCAGGTCAGGCCCGCGCTGACGACCCCTTGGCCCACGCGATCACCGGGCTCAGCGGATAGAGCAGCGTCTCCGTGATCCCCATGTGCCTCCGGCCTTCCTGCCCCACTTCCACCGCCTCGCCCGCGCGGAACGTGCCGTGCAACCGGTCAAACAGGATCAGCGCGCAGGCATAGTTGCAGCGCGTGTCGTCATACTCGACCGAGTGGTGCAGGCTATGCGCCTCCACTGTGGTGAACACCGCCGCATACCAGCGCGGCGGATCGAAGCGCACATTGGCGTGGCTGAACGCGGCAATGGTCCCCAGCATGTGCCCGGCGCAAAACAGCGCGGGTAACGAAAAATCGAGGAACACCGTCAGGCTGAGGCCGATCAGGAACAGCTCGAACGGGTTGCCCACCGCGCCCTTCAGCGCGTTCAGTTGCGTCACGAAATGGTGCGGCGCATGCACCACCCACAGCGGATACCAGTTGTGCATCGCGCGGTGCAGCCAATAATGCCCCCACTCGATCAGCAGCATGATCAGCGCCACCTGCACGATCAGCGGCGCCTGCTCCAGCCACAGCGTATGGATGCCAAGCGCGTCCTTCACCCCGATCAGCGGCGCATCGGCCCAATGCTTCCCGGCCCAGCGCACCACCGTGTAGAACATCACGAAGTAGAACAGGTCGGATAGGAACTCCGCCCGCGTCAGCCGCCACCCGGCATGGCGCTCGTTCACCTGCTCCAGACCCAGAATCATGAATTTGGTGCAGATCGCGGCGATCACGATGGTCCAGCCATTCGTCGCCATATCCGCCGGCAAGACAGACCAGAACACGAAGATCGCCAGCAATGTCGCTGGTTGGTAATACTTGAAGATCACCGGCTTAATACCAGCCATGATAATGCTGCCCCCACGGCTTTTGTTGCACTGGAAAGCTAACACCAAGTCCTAGTATGAACAACTGCCCGATTCGTCACACCCGAACGACTTCGGGTACGAACAGGGCAAGCGCCCCTCCTTGGGCGGTGCCATGGCTATCCGCCCCCGCCTGGGCATTGGCGCCAGAATTTACCTGCAACAGCCCGCCCCAACCTCGCTCAGACTGAGCATGCCGAAGGGCTCATGGCCCGCCCTGCGGCTCAGTGCAGCTTCAGCCTTGGCCGCACGATCTGGTTCACATGCCCGATTACGATCAGGGTAATCCCCCGCCACCAACCGTGGATGGCGATCAGGTGCATGCGGTAGAGCGACATGTAGACCATGCGTGCAATCCGCCCTTCGACGAACATGCGCCCGCCGACGAGGTTGCCCATCAGGCTGCCCACGGTGGAGAACCGGCTGAGCGACACCAGCGAACCATGGTCGCTATAGGCAAAGTCCTTGAGCGGTTGCCCGGCCTGCGCGCGCACGAGGTTGGCGAACACGAGGCTCGCCATCTGGTGCGCCGATTGTGCGCGGGGCGGGACCGGGCGCTCCTTGCCGGGCAGGAGGCACGAAGCGCAGTCGCCCAGCGCATAGATGCGCTCGTCCGTCTCCGATTGCAGGGTCGGGCGGACAATGATCTGGTTGCCGCGCGTCAGGGCCAGATCGCTCATGCCCTTGATCTCATCCGCACCCTTCACGCCTGCCGCCCAGACGATGAGATCGGCATCGATCACCTTCCCATCGCCGGTGTGCACCGCGCGGTCTTCCAGCTTCACCACTTGCGTGCGTTCCAGCACCCGCACGCCCAGCTTCTCTAGTTCCTCGCAAGCTGTTTTCGCCAGCGCCTCGTCCAACGCAGGGAGAATGCGCGGGCCTGCCTCGATCAGCGAAACCTCCAGCTTGGTCTCGTCGAACACCTCAAGCCCATAGTGCCGCAGCGCGCCCGCCGCGTTGTAAAGCTCGGCGGCCAGTTCCACCCCCGTCGCTCCGCCGCCGACGATGCTCACCCGCACCCGCGCATCGGGATTGCCCGTGTGATGGGCATGGTTGGTGCGCAGACAGGCATTGAGCAGCTTCTGGCGAAACTTGTCCGCCTGCGGCCGATCTTCCAGGAACATCGCGTGTTCGCGCACGCCCGGCACGCCGAAATCGTTGGAAATACCGCCGACGGCCATGACGAGATAGTCATACCGCACGGTGTGCCGCCCGATCACTTCCTCGCCGCGTTCGTCCAGAAGCGGGGCCGTGGTAATCGTGCGGTGCTCGCGGTCGATGCTTTCGATGCTGCCCTGAAAGAACCGGTAGCCCCAGCGCACCGCATGGCCGCCATAGCCCACTTCATCGAGATTGGCATCGAGCGACCCGGCCGCCACTTCGTGCAGCAGCGGCTTCCAGATATGCGTGAGATTGCGGTCGATCAGGATGATGTCGTGCTTCTTGCGCCCATACTTCGCGCCGAGCTTGCGCACGAGTTCAAGCCCGCCCGCGCCGCCGCCCACGACAACGATCTGCGTCTTCTGATCCGGCACGCGCATTTCCCCCCGCGCACAAGACTTGCGCGGCTAGCCCAATGCCAGAAACAGGCGGGCAAGAGTAGCCTGTCTGTTCGTGAAGCGCCGATTTCAGGCCTTCGTGTGCCCGCCCAGCGTGTCGGCAAACCAGTCGGCCATGTAATCATTGCCGAAACTCATGTTGTCCGCCCCCACATGCTCCACCCCGCCCTCGCGCGCGGTGAATATCTTGAGCTCGCGGCGCGGCGAATTGACGAGCTGCGCATAGCTCTGGTGGGCATAGTCCACGCTGATCTGCCGGTCGGTCGCGCCGTGCGTGACAAGGAACGGCACCGTGATGCGGTCCAGATGGCCGTTGAGGTTCATGTCGTTGCTCTTGGCGAGGAAATCGGCGTGATCCTTCGCGCCGAACACCCAATAGACATGGCCCCAGTAGTGCGGCACCGGGTTCTCGCCCTCGCGCGCCATGCGCTTGTCCTGCACCTCGCGCCAGTTGTGGTTGGCACCCCAGGCCGCGCCGCTGGCAAAGCGCGGCTCATACGCCACGGCGCGCGGCGCAAAGTGCCCGCCGAGCGAGATGCCGGTCATGCCGATGCGCTTGGGGTCGACCTCGCCGCGCGTCTCCAGCCAATCGACCCACTTCGAGGCCCAGTTTTCCGAATAAGGCGTGGCATGGAGCCCCTGCAACCGCAGCGCCTCACCCGTGCCCGGCTGATCGACGCACAGCGTGTGCATGCCGCGCTTGGCGAGCGCTTCGGGGAAGCCGCCGAGCCACAGCATTTCCTTCATGCTGTCGAGCCCGTTGCAATAGACCACGCAAGGCGCAGGCCCTTCGACATTGGCGCGGTGGAAATACGCAGAGATCGTCGTGCCTTCGTGGGGGATCTCCACCCGCTCCACCGGATCGGCGCAAAACGTCGTGCTGCGCTGGAAGCTGTCCAGCGCCTTGGCATAAGTCTGCTCGCGCCCCGCCGATCCATGCGCCTGCATCCGCTCGCCGGTCAGGTAATAGATCGTCGCGCGCTTCAATTTGGTTCCGGCAGAAAACTCACGCCCCAGCGCCAGGTCTTCCTCCGCCAGTTCCACCAGCTTGTCGGCCATCTTCACCCATTCGGCCATGAACTCGGCGGTGCCCGCATCGGCGCCGCTCTGCGCCTTGGCCTGCAGCGGCTCGATCATGTCGACGATCTCGCCGATGCGCCCCCCGTTTTCCATCGCGATGGCGACCGAGAGGTTCCAGATGTAATTGGGGAAAGGCTGAAACAACGCCATGGCTCAAACCCCCGCCGGCTGAAACAGCGCCGCATCGGGCGCGGGGTGCGGCATGGTCTGCGGCCCGCCGACGCCGGTGCCCCACTGGTCCATGATCTCGGGCGCAGGCGCGATGACTTGTGCCACGTGGCTTTCGAAATCGACCGTCTCCAGCTCGGCGGTATACTCCACCGCAAAACCGCCCGGCGTGGTGAAATAGCTGAACGTGTTGTTCCCCGCCGTGTGCCGCCCCGGGCCCCAGCGGATATCGATCTTCTGCCGCTTCAGCCGCGCAACCCCGCGCATCATTTCGTCCACGTTGGCCACGTCATAGGCCACGTGGTTGAGGCAGGGCGGCCCCGGCAGGAAAGCGACGCGGTGATGTGCCTCGTTGCAACGCAGGAAGCACATGAAGTCGCCCAGCCAGTCGCTCACCTTGAAGCCCAGCACATCGGTGAAGAACGCCACCTCCTCATGGTGGCGCGGCGAATGCATCACGATATGGCTGATCCGCTCGGGGATCGCTTCACGCACCGCGATCTCGCGGGCCGTGCCGCGCGCAACGCCTGCCGAAATCTCGTACGGCAGCCCGTCCTTGGAAAAGAAGCGGAAGCCATAACCGCCGCCGAACTGCGCCAGCTCCTTCGGCTCGAAGACGATCTGGCAGCCATAGTCCCGCACTTTGGCAAACAGCGCATCGACATCGGCAGGTGTATCCGCCGCCAGCGCGATCACGTCGATCCGCTGCACCGCATCGGGCCGCAGCCGCACGACATAAAGCTCGTCATGCCCCTCGGCGGCGAAATAGACCATGCCATCTGCCTCCTTCACCTCCTTGAGCTTCCAGCTGTCGGCATAGAACGCCCGCTCTGCGGTCAGATCGGTGACGGCATAGCCGACATAGCGGATTTCGGTGACGCGGCTCATGTTGCGGCCTCTTTCGTAACGCACGGTGGTTTGAAGGATTGCTCGCCCTTCATGATGGCGGCAAGGTTTTGCTTGTCCTGCTGCACGCCAATCAATCTGTAAAAATGATTGTTTGGATGAATTGCAATAGACATCAATTATGATGCGAGCGGTTCACCGCGCCGCGCAATCGCCTCGATCCGCCCGCGCAGCCAGGTCAGCCCCGCATCGTCCTTGCGTCCGGGATGATAGCTCAGCATCTGCTTCATCGCTGGCATCTCGAACGGCATCGGCGCGCTGGTGATGGCGAACCGGCCCTGAAGCTGCTGCGCAAGCCGCGCATGCATCACGGAAAGGCGATTGGTCCCCTCGATCAGCCAGGGCACCGCCGTAAAGATCGCCACTGTCGCCTCGATGGTGCGGTTCTTGCCCATCAGCTCAAGCGTGCGGTCGGCATAGGACAGCGCCTGCCCGCCGCCCAGCACCACCGCGATGTGCCCGGCGGCGAAAAACGCTTCCTCGGTGATCGTGCCATCCGCAATCGCCGGATTGCCGCTCCAGCCCGCCACGACCTGCGGTTCCTGATAGAGCATGTAGGACAGGTGATTGCCGCCGATCACATATTCGGGCGTGATCGTGATATCGATCTTGCCCTCTTCCAGTTCCTGCACCGTGCCGGGATGCGGCAGAGTGCAATCGATGCGGATGCCGGGCGCGTCCCGTGTCAGCTGCGCCACCAGCGGCACGATCAGTGAGGCAAAGACATAATCCGATGTCACCACCTTGAAACTGCGCTGCGAGGTGCGCGGATCGAAATGCGGCGAGCGCGAAAGCATTGTCTCCAGCCCCAGCAGGCTGGCGCGCACTTGCGGCATCAGTTCATCGGCAAAGGGCGTGGGGTGCATGCGCTTGCCCTGCAATTGCAGCAGTTCATCGCCGAAATACTCGCGCAGCCGGGAAAGCGCCGCGCTCATCGCAGGCTGGCTCAGGTTGAGCCGCTCGGCCGAACGGCTCACGCTGCGGGTTGCCATCAGGGCATCGAACGCGACGAGGAGGTTGAGATCGAGACCCTTGAAGCGCACCCTGCCATGACCCCCACTGCGCATTTCCTGCATGATGTATCGATGAAGCCTATACGAATGAATGCAGCCAGACAATTTTACTTGATTGATGATTTCGCCCAAACCACCATCAAGCAGGTGGGAATGGCAGATATGGCAATCGACAGGGGCACGTTCGTGGCCGCCGCGCCGGCAGGTCTTGCTCTGGATGCGGCCCCGCGCCCATTCGCAAAAGCCGCACAGCAGGAACCTGAACTCATGCGCAAGACCTTTGCCGTGCTGCTGGCGCTGCTGGCTATCGGCAGCACACCTGCCCGCGCCCAGATGCCCGCGATCACCGCCGAAACGGTCCCGGCCGTACACGGCGAGGAAGTGGTGCTGCATGATGGGCCCACGGACGGTGAAACCTGGACCCGCGTGTTCGGGCAAGTCTGGGCGCGCAACGTGCAGCGCTCCACGCTTCATGTGATCCGACCGAAGAACGGGCGCGCCAATGGCAAGGCCGTGATCGTGGTGCCGGGCGGCGGCTACATGTTCGTCTCGATCGACAGCGAGGGCTTTCGCGTCGCGGACCGGCTGGCGGCGCAAGGCTACACCGCCTTCGTCCTCAAGTACCGGGTAAACCCCACGCCGCCCGCGCCCGAAGATTTCATGGCGGAAATGGCAGCGAAATTCGGCCAGCTCGGCAAAGGCGAACTGCCCGATCTGCTTGCCGCTATCGATGATCTGGCGTCTGCCGTGGCCGTGGTCAGCAGCCGCGCGGCAGAATGGAAGATCGATCCGGCACAGATCGGGGCCATCGGCTTTTCCGCCGGTTCGCGCAGCCTGATCCGCCTGATCGAGCGCAAACCCGAAGCCGCGCGGCTGCGCCATGCCGCGCTCATCTATCCGCCGATGACCCAAACCGTGACGGGCGGCCCGCGCCCGCCGATGTTCCTTGCGATTGCGGCGGGTGATCCGCTGTTCAAGCAGGGCGGGCTCAGGCTCGTCGACAGCTGGCTCAAGGAAAGCGATGCGGTGGAGTTTCACCTCTATCACGGCGGCGAACACGGCTTTGGCATGATGCCCAAGGGCACCACCAGCGACCGCTGGATCGACCAGTACATCGATTGGCTGGCGGTCCAGTGAAGCGCCTGCCTGATGATGGCCCGCTGGCCGCCCCTGAAAACCATGACACGCCGCACGCTGCGGCACTGCTGGCCAAAGGCATCGCCTCAGCCAAGAGAAACTAGGGAAACATGCTGCATGCCAAGTGAAATGATCGAACGCACGCCGATTACCGCGATCAGGACGGCTCTCGTCGTGGGTGGCGGCATCGGCGGCATGGCGGCCGCCATCGATCTGGCCGGACGCGGCGTGGCCGTCACGCTGATCGATCTCGATCCCGAATGGCGCGTCTATGGCGCGGGCATCACCATCACCGGGCCAACCCTGCGCGCCTACAATCGGCTCGGCATGGTCGAGGATATCGCGCGTGAGGGCGCCATCGTTGGCGGCTCCAGCATGTTCCTGTTCAATGGCATGCACTTGCGTGACATGGATGAGCCGCCCCTTGAAGAAGGCCTCCCCGCCACCGGCGGCATCATGCGCCCGGTGCTGCACCACCTGATGCAGCAGCGCGTCGCCGCCGCTGGCATCCCGGTGCGCCTCGGCGTCACGGTCGATGCCTTGGAAAACCGCGCTGGCGGCGTTGATGTCACGTTCTCCGATGGCACCAGCGGCCGCTACGATCTGGTGATCGGCGCAGACAGCGTCCGCTCGCGCGTGCGCGAACTCGCCTTCCCGCATATGGCTGAGGCCGAGCTCACCGGACAGGGCTGCTGGCGCGTTGCGATGCAGAAGCCGCCGACGCTCGAACGCGGCGAGATGTTCTTCGGCCACCGCTATATGGTCGGCATCACCCGCTGCGGCGCGGAGCGCATCTACCTCTGGCTCCTCACCCCGCATGAAGACCGCGAAGAACGGCTTGATGGCGAGGCGCTCGTTGCCCAGATGAAGGCTCACCTTGCCGATTTCAGCGGCAATGCCGGCTGGGTGCGCGATACCATGACCGCGGATGACTGGGTCAACTACCGCCCGCTCGCCGCCAAAATCCAGCCGCGCCCCTGGTCTGATGGCCGGATCGTGCTGCTGGGCGATGCGGTCCACGCCACCACCCCGCACCTCGCCTCGGGCGCGGGCATCGCGGTGGAAAGCGCGCTGGTGCTGGGTGAGGAACTGGCGCGCGGGCAAAGCGCCGAAGCCGCCCTCATGGCCTATGAGGAACGCCGCTACGAACGCTGCCGCGATGTGGTGGAAACCAGCGTCTCGATTGGCGCGGCGCAGCTCGCGGGCCGTCCGGGCGAAGAGATCGGCGGCATCATGGGCGCTGCCTTGCACCGGCTCGCCGGGCCATTCTGAACCGAACGGTCCGGCCCGCCATCCATCCGCGCGGCTCTGCCAGCGCCCGGCAAACCAGAGCAGCGGTGTGTTTTGAATTGACCGGCCGATCTTGCCCGGCATGGTGCAGCGCCCGATGATGCAGCACCAATCCGGGGCGGACGG
>JBIPOH010000508.1:0-2674 GCA_044379435.1 Novosphingobium sp. | reverse complement strand
CCCAAGTAGGCACCCCAAGGCCAGGCGGCCACCATCAGATGAACGGTGTTACCTTTGGGGGAAACACCCAGTTTCTCGGAACCAATCCAGGTGAGTGGACGGATGTAGCAGCTTGGCAAGTTGTTGGCGCGCACCACGCTGAGTGTGGCCTGCATCACCTCTTGCTGCGTGAACGGGATCTTCATGCGCAGGATCTTGGCGCTGTTGAACAGGCGCTCGGTGTGCTCCTCCAAGCGGAAAATGCCGGTGCTGCCGTCTTGTAGATGGTAGGCGCGCACCCCTTCAAAGGCCCCGCAGCCGTAGTGCAAGGTGTGGGTCAGGACATGGATTTTGGCGTCTCGCCACTCGACCATCTGGCCGTCCATCCAGATTTTGCCGTCGCGGTCAGCCATGGAAGGTGGGGGGGAGCTCATGGGGGTGTCCTTCAGAAATAGGTGGGAGGTCAATTCGGGCCAAGTCGCTGATTTTACGTGGCAGCATCCGCAGGCGTGTCAGCCAGGGGCGTGTCAGCGGGCGTTGGTCTGACCAGCGCCCACTTTTTCAGCTTGCCGCCCCAAAACTCGCAGGTGACATGGGAGTCGGTGCCATCGGTCCAGCGATAGAGCTCGGGCTGAGCGTCTTTTTCAGACTGCAGTGCGCCCAGTGACCGGGTCATGGCGATCACGTGCATTAGCGTGACGCCAGGCCGGAGCTTGACATTGAGCATGACCGCGCTGTCCACGTACCCCACCGGCCGGTTGGCCGCGCGTTTGAGAATCTGCATCAGCCGGGTGAAATGCAGCAGCAGCCACATCATCAGAGCGCCGGCCGCCACGGCCAGACCGGGCCAGCCATACGCATCAAAGGCACCCACGAGCAGGGCGGCACAGGCCAGGGGGATGAATATTTTTTTAAATTGCATGCCCCCGATTTTGACTCAGGTCGCCCCGAGCCTGACCGGAAGGATGGCAGCTCAGGCGAAGCTGTCAGCCATCAAGGCCTTGAACCAGATGTTCATTTCTTCAAAGTTGTCCTTGTTCCAGCCGATGGATGCGGCCGAACTGGCGGCCACTGTTTTCATGCTGGCGCTGGCCGGGTCATATTGAAAGACCGCGGTCAGCCAGGACGCCTGTGACATGGTGATGGTGGAGTAGCAGGCCGAGTTGGTGACCGGCGCCGGGTCGGGTGAGAAGCCTGCCAAGCCTCGCACGATCGCGTCCGCACAGGTCTTGGCTTCCTGGTTGGCGATATGGCCAGCCTTGGGCTGGGTTGTTGCGCTCGCGTCCCCAATGATGTGAATGCGCGGCGCCAGCGTGCTGGCATAGCTCAGGACATCCACGGCGGCAAATCGACCTTCGGTGGCGTTGGCCAGGCCGGCTTTGGCCACCAGGCTGCCCGCGCGTTGGCGTGGGATCAGGTTGACCACACTGGCATTGTTGAAGGTGCCGGCGGTGGTGGTCAGGCTCATGCTGACCGGATCGACCTGCGTCACTTCGGCATGGGTGTGGTAGTCGATCATGCTGCCGTGCAAGCCCAAAAAGGCCTGCGAGAAGTTGTCTTTTTCCGTCACAAAATCGGGGTTCGCATCCAGCACGATCAGCTTGGAGCGGGGCTTTTTCACCTTGAGCCAGTCGGCCAGCAGACAGGCCCGTTCATAAGGTCCGGGCGGGCAGCGGTACGGGGTTTTGGGGATGGTCAGCACCACCCGGCCACCATCGGGCATGGCGGCCAGTTGTTGTGCCAGCAGCGCCGTCTGGGGCCCTGCTTTCCAGGCGTGTGGCATGCGGTTGGAGGTGCCCAGGCCCTCCACAGTGTCAAAGTCAATACCGGGGGCCAGCACAATGCGATCTGCCGACAACTGGGTGCCCGAGGCCAGTTTGACCTTGACCCCGACCGTGTCGATCTCCACCACATCATCCCGGATGACCTGTACGCCATAGACTGACAGCAGGTTGTCGTAGCGGTAGCTCAAACTGGCCAGGGTGCGCTGGCCGGTGAGCACCATGGAACTCATGATGTTGGAGGTGTAGCTTGCTTCGCGCTCAATCAAGGTGACTGCAATGCCGTCGCCCCACAGGCGCAAATATTTGGCGACGGTGGCCCCGGCCATACCGCCGCCAATGACGATCACGCGGGACTTGATCGCGGTGGAAGTTGGCACGGTGGTGGTGACGGGTTTGACTGTGCTGTCTGGCGATTTTTTATCGCGCGATTTTTTTTCGTCTGCCCAAGCCAGCGTGGAGGAACCGGCCAGCAAAATGGCGCTGGCGTTGTTGAGAAAGTGGCGTCTGTCCATGGAGATGCTCCTGATGTGGGGTTAGGGGTTAACGCTGGGCTGACAGCCAGGTCGACAGATTGCGCAGTTGGGCGTCGGAGTAGCCCATGGCATGGCGGGTCATGATGCCGGCCCCCTCTTTGCCCGACTGAAACTCCTTGAGCTCCCCATAAATTTCATTGGCTGACTTGCCCGCCAGCGTGTCAAACCCCGGGCCTTTGCCGTTGGTGCCATGGCATTGAAAGCAGTTGGAGGCCAGCAGGCGCCCGGCGGGCGGTACGGTTTGCGCGTGGGCTGCCGAGCTGAAACAGGCAGCAACAGCGGCGACTTGGAGGCAAGTGCGAAGCGACTTCACCATCATTAACCTTTAAAAAATTGTGGAGATAAGTGAGTATTAATGAAGTGACGGCTTATATTTTG
>JBIPOH010000474.1:0-2676 GCA_044379435.1 Novosphingobium sp. | reverse complement strand
GGAAGTGCCGCGATGAGCAGCCGGGCCGACGGTCGACTTGCGACCCATCAGCTTCTGCATCGCCCACATCGAGGGCTGCGCCACGAACAGGTTGATCGAGGACGCCGACAGATGGTCGAGCCCATGGCGTTCGAAGGCGCCGCTCACTTGGCAGCCCTCTTCCGGCGCGGGGTTGGCTGATAGGTGATCATGAAGGTGCGGACCCGCGCTTCGGTGTCAGGCCAGAGCCGGCGGCCGGCCTTGAGCTGGCGGATCAGCTTCCAGTCATTGACTGCGTGGCGGCCGAAGGCGCTCTCGCTGAGCTTATGAATCCGCAAGAATGCGTCGATATCGGAGAGGAGCGGGTGCGATGTCATGTCCCGATTATTACGGGACCTATCCTACATTACAATCCCGATCCCGCGTTTCGGATACATATTGCGGGAACTGTCCCGCAGTGCTAGATGAGGCGCCATGACAGAGAAACCTCTCTTCGACATCGCGCACCTGCGCTCCGTCCTGGAAACCGCCACCGGCCCCGGGTCGAAGTGGAATGCGCGTTCGCTCTCGCTGGCTTCCTCTGCGGGAAAGAGCCCGCATCTGGTGCGCGACATCATCCGCGGCAAGAGCGCCAACCCGCAGCTGGAAACGGTACTTGGCCTCGCCAAGGCGCTCGGCATGGATATCTCGCAGCTGGTGCCATCGACCGCCACCCTGATGCCGCGCATAGGCCTAACCGGCGGAGCCCAACATCTCGAGGTCGTCGGCGCAGTGGCGGCTGGGGTCTGGCGCGAACAGACCGATTGGGCGGCAGAAGACCGTTACTCCATTGAAGTTGGGCCTAATCCAGTCGCTGGCGGCGAGCGGTTTGCGCTGCGGATGGAGGGCAACTCGATGGACAAGATCATCCCGCCTGGCTCGGATCTCGAATGCTTGCGGGTCTCCTATGGCTTGGTCGAACCGCAGCCGGGCGACATCGTGATCGTCCAGCGCGACCGACATGACCTGCATGAGATGACCTGCAAGCGCCTCGACCACGACGGGACCAATTTCATCCTGCGCGCGGAATCAACCCGCGCCGAGTTCCAGGAGCCGATCGTGATCGGCAACCCTGACCAGGGTCATCATGGCGACGAGGGCGTGAACATCATCGGCATCGTGCTTCGTTCGCACCAGAACCTGTTTCAGCGCCGGCGCTGACGGGCTGCATTTTGCGGGAAGCTGAAAGCCCACCATCAATTGACGTGGGATATATCCCAACTTATTCTCCCTCACTTGATCAGGGGATGGATCCGCATAGGCGGCGTCCCGTGACGCCCAGCCTGTTATGTGGAGCCTTTTATGCAGTCCTCCCTCTGTGGTCCTAACGCCGCGCTGCCCCACGAACTGACGGCCGAAGCCCGGCTCTCCGAGTTGGGCCGCATTCTGGCGGCGGGCGTCCTGCGCATGGCGGACAAGTCCAGTTCTATAGCTGCCCACCGGGGAGATAGTTCACTCGCTATCTCGCCCGCCAAGAGCGTCAGTCGTCCCCGGGCACGAGCCCGGAATGGAGGACGATGATGCAGGTTGATGACAATAGGCAGGTGCTGGCCAGGCTGGCCGCCCTGAAGGACATGACGGTCAGGGAACTGAAGGCGGAATGGGCCAAGCTTTTCAGCAGCGATGCACCCAACAACAGCCGGCCGTTCCTAGAACAGCGGCTGGCTTACCGGATCCAGGAACTAACCTGCGGCGGGCCTTCCAAGCCGGTCAGGCAACTGCTCGACGCCTTGGCTGACGAGGTTGAGGGCAAAAAGGTCCGCAAATCCGTGATCAGCGATCCGCGCAACCCAGTGATCGGCACCCGGCTGGTGCGCGAGTGGGGTGGCGCCGAGCACGTCATCACGGTGCTGAAGGATGGGTTCGACTGGCAGGGCCGGCGCTACAAGTCCCTGTCGTCGATCGCCCGCGACATCACCGGCACCCGCTGGAACGGGTACCGCTTCTTCGGTCTGCGTGACGTCAAAAGGAACGCGGCATGAGGCAGGTCACTCCGCCGCGCCGGCTGCGCTGCGCAATCTACACCCGTAAGAGCTCCGAGGAGGGGCTCGACATGGAGTTCAACAGCCTGGACGCTCAGCGCGAGGCCTGCGAGGCCTACATCACGAGTCAGAAGGCCGAGGGCTGGGTTCCGGTACGCGAGCGCTACGACGATGGCGGATTCTCCGGCGGCAACCTTGAACGGCCAGGCCTGAAAAACCTGTTGGCCGATATTGAGGATGGGCTGGTCGATGTGATCGTGGTCTACAAGATCGACCGCCTGTCCCGATCCCTGATGGACTTCTCGCGGCTGGTCGAGGTGTTCGACAAGCATGGTGTGACGTTCATCTCCATCACACAGTCGTTCAACACCACGACCTCGATGGGCCGCCTGACGCTCAACATCCTGCTGTCGTTTGCGCAGTTCGAGCGCGAGGTCACCGGCGAGCGTATCCGCGACAAGGTCGCCGCCAGCCGCGCCAAGGGCATGTGGATGGGCGGGTTCGTGCCGATGGGTTACGATGTGGTCGATCGCAAGCTTGTGATCAACGAGGCCGAGGCCGCCACTATCCGCCACATGTTCCAAAGGTTCGTCGTGCTGGGCTCGGCCACGCTACTGACGCGCGAACTGGTTGCAAAGGGCACCCTGAACAAGCGAGGCAGGTTGATCGACAAGGG
>JBIPOH010000473.1:0-2677 GCA_044379435.1 Novosphingobium sp. | reverse complement strand
TCGTGTCGGCACCAATGGTGCCATTCAGGACGTTTGCAAGGTTGTCACCGACGATATCTGCCATGTCACTCTCCAAGACCTTTGCCGCGCGCGCCGCAGCGCGCCGCAGCGCGCCGCTATGAATGCAGCGCCAGATCAACAGTATGCAGCGCCATCTGCCTAGTATTTTCGCCGAAATTCAGTCCGGATTGGTTAAAAAACATCTGGAGAATTTGACGGACATCTTCAGAACAGGCGATGACCACACCACTTATCGATGATCGGCCGTACAGCATTGCAAGTCTACGCTGCCCGATCATCCCCCCATGGGGGGATGCCGCCGTGCTTTTTAAGTCTTCCCGCGATCCGCTGAGCCATATTCTTGACTCGTGCGGCGGGATGATCGACTAAAAACACCAGAACCGCCGATCAACGTATTCTGAAGAGAACCCGAACTGGTTCGGCTCAAGCGAGGCAAGATCTGCGTGGCGCATCAACCGGATTGGAATGATGTTTTCCTGCACGCCGCGCTGGAACCGCACACATGGCCCGAAGCTCTCGGACAGATGGCGGACCACACCGGTTCCTACAGGGGCCAGTTGATTGGCGTTGGCGGTGCGCGGGAGGTGCCGTTCAATCTCGTGACCCGGCTGGAAGGCATGTCGCTGCAGGAGTTCGTCGAGATCGGCGGAGCGTCCCCTTCCGTCAATTATCGCGTCGCGGCCTCCAATCGCGCGCTGGAACGCGGCGAATACGACGGCATCCTGCACGAGCGGCACTACGATGAGGTCATGCCGCTGCTCGAATCCAGCGCCTATGTCGACCTTGCGAACCGGCACGACTACCCCTTCGGCTGCCAGACCAATCTCGTGGTGGACCGGGTTGGCATCGTCGGCCTTGCCATCCTGCGCAAGCGCAAGGAGGGGCGGACAACGCCCGGCCAGCGCAAGACTTTCGCCAGAGCCGCAAATGCAGCCCGGCGCGCCGTGCGCTTGCAGGAACGCCTTGAAGGCGATCAGGCGCGGCTGCTGGCCGGGGCGTTCGAGGCGATCGACAAGACAGCCTTCATCATCGATGCCGCAGGCCGCGTTCAGGCGATGACCCGGTCAGCTGAGGACATCGTGGCAACAGGCCAGATCACACTGCTTGGGCGCTATCTTGATGCCCACGGCACGCCGTTCTCGCTGGCACAGGCTGTCCGCGCGCTGGTTGCGGATGATGGCTACGATCATGTCCGCCTCCGCACCGAACCGGCACCCTGCGCGCCGCCGCTGTTCATGGAAGGCTTTCGCCTGCCCGGCAAAGCCTGGTCGATCGGGCACCTGCCGCACGCCATCCTCCTCGTGTCGAACCCGCAGCGCGACCGCGCCGGCATCGCGGCATTTGTCGGCGTGGTCTACCGGCTGACGGCGACCGAAGCCGATATCGCCATGCGGCTGTTCGATGGCAGCAGCCGGGCGGAGGTAGCGCAAATCCGCAATGTCGCGCCGGAAACGATCCGCGGCCAGATCAAGGCCATCTGCGCAAAAACGGGCTCAAACAATGAAGCGGACCTGATGCGCCTGCTGTCAGCCATCATGGCCTGATTACAAGGCGCTGCCCAAGGATTTTCCCGCCAACACAGTTCGTGCGGGCGGGAATCTGCGCAAGCATCAGCCTTAAGGCCCGACTGACCGACGGCGAGGAACTGCTCACCGCCGCGCCTAAAAGGTGCTGACTACTCGAGATATTGGGAGGCACTTCGCGGAAAGGCAGGCCACCACAAGATGGCGTAAAAACATCGCCAATCACCAGTTATTCAGAAATGATATAGGGGCGTTACCCCCAATTACATCAACAACTGATCGAGCTACTCATCAATAATCGATCGACAGGACGTGCTTCACTTCGTTCGTCATGAACCCGATCGCCGAGGGATGCTTCACGCCCGGCAGGGCGGCGACATCATAGAGTTCGCGCACCACGCCTTCCACCCTCACCCAGCCAGTCATATCGCCCGTCTCTAGGTTGATGACGGCGAGCCCGCAGCGCGGCTCGGTATCGCGTTTGGCAAGCTGCGCATCGAGATCGAGACCGGAGAACGTCCGGTTCTCGCGCGGCAGCGAAAGGCCGATGACGGCGTGGCCGGCGACAAAGGCCAGGCCGCGCGCAAACCCCGGCACGAAGGCGACCGGGACGAATGCGCCGGCGTCCCGGTCGACAAAGCCGAACTCCCCGGTGCCCGAATTGAGCAGCCAGAGCTTGCCGGCGTGGAGCCGCGGCGAATGCGGCATCGACAGCCCGCCCGCGACAACCTCGCCGCTGGCGACATCGATCACCACGCCGCCATCTGCGCGCCGGTCGCGCCAGCCATCTGCGGTGTCGGAGCGGGAGACGGCCGTGACATAGCGCGGCTCGCCCTGTTCGAGCGCCATGCCATTGAGGTGGCAGCGGTCTTCGGCGGCGTAGCGCGAAATGAACGGCGGCTTCCACAGCGGCTTGAAACTGTAGCCGTCGCTGACGGTCGCAATGCAGTTGAACAGCGTGTTGATGAAGACCGGCCTGCCATCGGGGCCAAAGCCGATGTCGTGAATATCGAGATCACCCGTCACCCAGCTTTGATGCGGCGCGAAGGTCGCGTCCGTGCCATCGGCGTTGCGGGTGCCCTCGGGCAGGATATTGTCGAGGCGGTGGATCTGATATTCCGAGGAAATCAGCA
>JBIPOH010000472.1:0-2682 GCA_044379435.1 Novosphingobium sp. | reverse complement strand
ATCGAGGAGACGCGCGCGGAAATCGCGCTCATGTTGCGGGCGATATCGTCCGCCAGCCCGATGACGCGGCTGGCCTTGATGCCCGGCGCGGGTTCCAGTTCGTACATCGTGACGACCGGGCCGGTGCGCACGGCGGTGATCTCGCCCTTCACGTTGAAATCGTCGAGCACGTTTTCGAGGAGGCGCGCGTTGCGTTCGAGCGCGAGCTTGTCGATCTTTGGCCCGGTGGAAACCGGCAGCGGCTCGAGAATGTCGAGGCCGGGGAGCTCATACTGGTCGAACAGATCGCCTTGCCGTGCCTTGCCGGCCAGTTGCGCGGGCGCAGGCGGGCGCGAGGGATCGGTTATCTCGGTCGGGCGGCGGCGCGCGGAAGCAGTATCGGGGGCAGCAAGCGGCGATGCAGCCTCATCCTCGGATTCGGCGCGGACCTTGGGCTGGCGCTTGGGCAGCAGCGCGGCGACACTGGCAGCGGCCTCGCTCACGGGCCGATCACCGCGGCGCAGGAAACCGGGCATGCGCGGCAGGCGGTGCCAATCGAACGCAAAGACTTGCGCGGTAACGACAAGCCCGGCCAGCATGGTGATCAGCGCAGCGCCGCGCGCGATCCACAGTTCGGCTCCTGGCGCCCACTGGGCGATGCCCCGGATTGCCGCCGCGCCGAGCAGCCCGCTGATGCCGCCTGCCCCGGCCGGAAGCGTGCCGCCGGGTGCGGTGAACAGCAGCGCCAGCGCCGTGCCGAGCAGCGCCATGGCGAGCGACAACAGCAGCGCAAGCCGCCACCACGCCGGAAGCGAAGCGAAGCCTTCGTCCTCCTCGTCCATGTCGATCAGATCGCCCGCTGCATCCCACAGTCGCCGCGCGAAGACATAAAGCAGCGGCAGCAGCAGCACGCCGGGCAGGCCGAAGAACAGCAGCACGCGCTCTGCCGCCCAGGCACCGGGCAGACCCATCCAGTTTTCGACCGGACTGCCCGAAGCGGTGCTGCCCGAAGGATCGGTCTGGGTATAGCTCGCCAGCGCGAGGCCAAGCGCCACCATTGCGGCAAAGAGCACGGCCGCGCCGATCAGCTCTGCGCTACGGCGGAAGCTGCGGCGCAGGATCGCGCGCCAGTCCGCGCTCTTGGCGGCGCGCCCTGCGGTGGGCGAAACGAGTGCGCGTGATGCCATCAGACCTGTCCCTTCTCGCGCTCTTCATGCGCCTGAAGGGGGGATGGCGTCAAGCCGACATGGGTGCTGAAAACCTAGGAATTCCCGCGAGTCGCTGCGCTTCGAGCGGTTCATACCAGCCCGTCTATTGCGGCCCAGCCCCAGACCGGCAGCCGCGCGGCGCGGCGTTTCGTCATCCCGCCTAGCGCAATCACGGGCAGAGGCGAGCGTTGGGCCATCAGCAGAAAGCGCAGCGTGCCGAGTACCGCCGCGCCGGGGTGCGAACGCGTCGGGAAGACGGGCGAAAGCAGCACGGCGCTGGCCCGCGCGCGGTGGGCGGCGCCGATTTCGGCAAGCGAATGGGCTGTGGCGAGGCGCAAGTGGGGGGCGAGGCGCAAGTGGGGGGTGCGGCCAAGGCCTTGCGGGGCGCCATAGCGCCCGTCCGAGGGCCAGCCGCGCGCTTCGCCTGCGGTGATGATCAGCACGCCGCGCCGCCGGCACAGGCGTCTCAGCACCTCGAACCGGGCGCGGCGGGCGGGGGGCGGCAAGTGGTAGTGCCGAAACACCAGCGCGCTGCCGCGCGGCAGGCGGGCAATAGCGGATTCCAGCCGATCATCGTTGCGCGCGTCGCTCAGCAGCAGGGCGTGCGGGACAGGATGACTTCGGTTCATGCCGCGCGTATAGCACCGCGCCATGAGCGATCCAGAGACCCTTGATGCCCCGATTTTCAGCGAGTTGACCCCGCTAGCCGCGATCCGGGCGCGCATTGCCCGGACGGCTGCGATTGCCCGCCGCAAGGCTGACGACGTGACGCTGATCGCGATTTCCAAGACTCAGCCGGTGGAAGTGATCCAGCCGCTGATCGCGCAAGGCCAGCGCGTGTTTGGCGAGAACCGCGTGCAGGAAGCCGAGGCGAAGTGGCCTGCGCTGCAGGAAGCCCATTCCGATCTTCAGCTGCACCTCGTTGGTCAGTTGCAATCGAACAAGGCCGAAGATGCGGTGCGCCGCTTCGATTGCATCCACTCGCTCGACCGGCCTTCGCTGCTGGCGGGGCTGGCCCGCGCCATGGACAAGACGGGCCGCCGGGTGCCGCTGCTGGTGCAGGTGAACATCGGCGCAGAAGACCAGAAGGGCGGCTGTGCGCTTGCTGATCTGCCCTCGCTGCTGGGCGAGGCCCGCGCGGCAGAGCTGCCGGTGATCGGCCTGATGTGCGTGCCGCCCGCCGGGATCGAGGCCGCCCCATTCTTTGCGCTGCTGGGCAAGCTGGCCGACGACCATGGCCTTGCCGCGCGGTCGATGGGCATGAGCGATGATTTCGAGACGGCGGTGATGCTGGGCGCAACACATGTGCGGGTGGGATCGGCCCTGTTCGGCGCAAGAGGCTGACGTGAAGAAGCTGGTTACCGTGCTGGGCGCGCTGCTCGCACCGGAGGCAGCGCTCGCCCAGATGGACCATTCCCAGATGGACCACGGGACCGGGAGCCATGGTGCGATGGACCACGGCGCGATGGACCATTCGGCGATGAACCATGCGGTC
>JBIPOH010000471.1:0-2684 GCA_044379435.1 Novosphingobium sp. | reverse complement strand
TCTGCGAGGCGGTTTCCAGCAGCAATTCGCGCGCGCCAGCCTGCTCAGGTGCGCCGCCTTCCCCCACTTCGGCCACGTTCGTCTGCTCTTTCATTCCCAGCCCGGTTCTTCCCACCACGGATAGAACCCAGGCATATCTGAAGAAACGCGGCCAGGGTAGGCAGGCGCGCGCTTTTCGAGGAAGCTGGCCACACCTTCCTGCGCATCGGCCCCGCGCGAAAGCTGATAGATCGCGCGGCTGTCCACCCGGTGGGCATGCATCGGGTGCGCGCACGCGGAATTGCGCCACAGCATCGCCCGCGTCATCGCCACAGAAACCGCGCTGGTGTTGTCCGCAATCTCACGCGCAAGGGCATGGGCTGCGGGCATGAGGTCTTCCGGCGCATGGAGAGAGCGCACCAGTCCGCCTGCCTTGGCTTCTTCCGCGCCGAACACGCGGCCCGTCATGCACCATTCCATCGCCTGGCTCATGCCGACAAGGCGCGGCAGGAACCAGCTGGAGGCCGCCTCCGGCACGATCCCGCGCCGCGCAAACACGAAGCCGAAGCGCGCCGATGTGCTGGCAAGGCGAAAATCCATCGGCAATTGCATCGTCGCGCCGATGCCCACCGCCGCGCCGTTGATCGCGCCAATCACCGGCTTCTTCGAATTGAAGATGCGCAAGGTGCAATAACCGCCACCATCGCGCACGCGCACGTCGGAAAGGTCGGTCACTTCGGTGGGGTCGGAGAAAGGCCGCTTGCCGTCATCCGGCGTCAGATCCGCGCCCGCGCAGAACGCCCGGTCGCCCGCGCCCGTCATGATCACCGCGCGCACGCTGTCGTCGGCGTCGGTCGTGTCGAAGGCGTCGATGATCTCGCGCATCATCGTGTTGGTGAACGCGTTCATCTTGTGCGGACGGTTGAGCGTCAGCGTCGCGATGCCGTCCGCGATGTCGAGCTGGATCTGCGAATATTCGGCCATTTTCGGCTCTTCCTCTCCGGAGAAAAACAGGGACAGCCCCCCCCATTAAAAGGGCACTGTCCCTATTTTTTGGACTTAGCGCGGCGCCATGCGGATCGCGCCGTCGAGGCGCACGTCCTCGCCGTTGAAATAGCCGCACTCGATCATGGTCATGGCAAGCTGGGCGTATTCCGCCGGCTGGCCGAGGCGCTTGGGGAACGGCACCGAAGCCGAGAGCGCATCGCGCACGTTCTGCGGCGCGCCGGCCAGCAGCGGGGTATCGAAGATGCCCGGCAGGATCGTGTTGACGCGGATGCCCTCGCTCATCAGGTCGCGCGCGATCGGCAGCGTCATGCCGACAACACCGCCCTTCGAAGCCGAATAGGCCGCCTGACCGATCTGGCCGTCTTCAGCCGCGACCGACGCGGTGTTCACGATCGCACCACGGTCGCCGTCTTCCATCGGCTCGAGCGTCATCATGCCCGCGGCCGACTTGGCGATGCAGCGGAACGTGCCGACGAGGTTGATCTGGATCAGCCAGTTGAAGGCTTCCAGCGGGAAGTGCTTGATCGAGCCATCTTCCTTGCTGCGGCTGGCGGTCTTGATCGCGTTGCCGGTGCCTGCGCAGTTCACGAGGATGCGCTCCTGCCCGATGGCCGCACGCGCCTTGGCAAAGCCTGCGTCCACGCTCTCGTCAGAGGTCACGTTCACTTCGCAGAACACGCCGCCGATTTCCGCCGCGACGGCCTCGCCCTTTTCCTTCTGCATGTCGAAGATCGCGACCTTCACGCCCTTCGCGGCCAGCGCGCGGGCGGTGGCGGCACCAAGGCCGGAAGCGCCGCCGGTGACGACTGCGGAAACGGAACTATCAAGCTTCATGGGTTCTCTCTCCTGAAATCGAAATCAATCACATCATTTCAACGATAGTCACGTTGGCAACGCCGCCGCCTTCGCACATCGTCTGCAGGCCATACTTGAGGCCGCGCGCCTTGAGCGCATAGAGCAGCGTGGACATCAGCTTGGTGCCCGAAGCGCCGAGCGGGTGGCCCAGCGCAATCGCGCCGCCGTTGACGTTGAGCTTTTCGGGGTCCGCGCCGGTGTGCTTCAGCCAGGCCATCGGCACCGAGGCAAACGCCTCGTTCACTTCGTAAAGGTCGATATCGCCAATCTTCATCCCCGCCCGCTGCAGCGCGCGGTCGGTGGCGAAGAGCGGTTCTTCGAGCATGATCACCGGATCGCCCGCAGTCACGGTCAGGTTGTGAATGCGCGCCAGCGGGGTGAGATTGTGCGCCTTGAGCGCCGCTTCCGAAACGATCAGCGCCGCGCTCGCGCCGTCGCAGATCTGGCTGGAGCTGGCCGCCGTCAGCAGGCCCTCGGGCGAGAGCAGCTTCACGCCCGCGATGGATTCCAGCGTCGCGTCAAAGCGGATGCCTTCGTCCACGGTGTGCATCGCCGGGCCGTCCGCCGTTTCGATGGCAATCGGCACGATCTCGCCCGCAAAGGCGTTCGCGTTCGTCGCGGCAATCGCCTTGAGGTGGCTGGAGAGCGCGAAGGCATCGAGCTGATCCTTGGTGAAGCCATGCTTCTTCACGATCATTTCCGCGCCCATGAACTGCGAGAACATGATGCCCGGATACTTCTCTTCCAGCTGCGGCGACTTGTAGTTGCCCAGCCCCTCTTTCATGTGAAAGATCGCGGTGGAGCCCATCGGCACGCGGGTCATGCTTTCCACGCCCGCCGCG
>JBIPOH010000470.1:0-2687 GCA_044379435.1 Novosphingobium sp. | reverse complement strand
GCGGCCGCTACAGCCTGACACCGTTCTATGACGTCCTGTCCGCACAACCGGCAGTCGATAGAGGGCAGATCGCGCGCAACAAGTTCCGCCTCGCCATGTCAGCGGGCAACAACTGCCACTACCGCATGAGTGAGGTGATGGGTCGGCATTTTGTCCAGACCGGCAAGGCCGCTGGCCTTGGTAGCATAGCCATGCGCGCCGCAATAACCGACCTTCTCGACCGTTGCACTGATGCGCCCGAGAAGGCGCTAGCTGCGATGCCGAAGGATTTCGCGCGACAGATCCACGAGAGCATTGCGGTAGTGATCTCCAAACGCCTGCCACATCTGGCCAGCGCACACGACGAGCTTTGATCACAAAGGCTGGAGCGCGACCAAATCCGGGGCGTTACGACGGCTCGGAAGGTGTGAGGAGTGCGACTGCGTTTCCGCATGCGTTGCCCGCATTGCCCTCAAAAGTCTGAACCAATCCTTGAGAGGACCGCCGAAGCACCCTCCAGGCATCGCGCTGACGATGGTCACGACAGGGCTCGGCTTCGCGATTGTCACGTTCTGGCCCCTTGCCCACCGCTATCTTGCCGGCCTAGCCGCCGTAACCGCGATTGCCCTCGTCGGGGGCCTGATCCAGTTGGCTGTTACCGCAGACAATAAGTGATGAGGCTGCTGCGGCGGTTGGGCTCTGCCCTGACCGTGCTGCCACTATGGACCGGCTCGGTTCGCTAGAACGGCTTGGCGTCCCGCTTGGGCTACCTGCGCTTGACTGCCATGATGATCACATGCTGTTCGTCTTGCCCGGCCGGGGAAGAACCCGGGCCCCGATCGGTCTCGATCACTGTGACCGCGAAGCCACTGCGGGCGAGTGCTCCGGCAAATCTGTCGTCGTGAGACGCAGACCAGACGCCGAGTATTCCGCCCTCCTTCAAGGCTGACCGCGCGGCCGCTACCCCTTCTTCGGAATAGAGCCAGTCGTTCGCCCGGCGCGTGAGGCCTTCTGGTCCGTTGTCGACGTCGAGCAGGATGCAATCGTAACCTTGCTCAGCGGATGCAATCAGCAAGGCAACGTCTTGCTGCACCAGTTGCACGCGTGGGTCATCGAGACACCCATCGGTGATCCGCGCCATGGGCCCTTTCGCCCACTCTACGATCTTCGGCACGATTTCCGCGACAGTCACTTCAGCATCGGCTTCGAGCGCCCGGAGAGCGGATCTCAGCGTATAACCCATGCCGTAGCCGCCGATGAGCATATGAACCGGGTCCCGGCCGCCGAGTTCTGCGCACACGACGCTGGCTAGCACACCTTCCGAGGCCGAAAGGTCTGTGCTCATCAACTCGTTGTTGTCGAGCAGGATCGCGAAATCAGTGCCACTCCGGATGAGGCGGAGCCTGCTCCCATCCGGTACGAAAGCGGTGTCGACGAGGTGCTCGCCGGCGTTCAAAGCGGAAATGCCGTTGGCGTTGGCCGAATGCTTCAAGCGCTACTTCTTGCGTGCCTTGCGGGCCGCATACTTTGCATCCCGAGCCGCCTTGCGCTCCGCTTCGGTAGGAACAGGCGCTACTTTGGCCGCGAGCTCGGCCTTCTCGGCAAGTTCCTGCGCCTTTTTCGCCTTGAGCGCCGCGCGCTTCTCGGCCTGCATTTTCTCACGCGCTTCAGCCGCGGCCATGCGTTCGGCCTGCACTGCCGGATCGAGCGGGGTTCGTGCCTTGAGCTTTGCGAGTGCCTCTTCTCGCGCAGACGCTGCGGCCGCGCGCCGAGCCTCGAGCCCGGGTTCCTTGTAACCTGCCATAAACGGGATTGTCTCCGAAGGGGGCGCTTGCTTTTCCATGCAATGGGATCGCAAACCGCCGGAATGCACCTGGTAGCGAGCGACGCCCACGCCTTCAACCGGCATGGCGGCGTGACTGCACCGACACCGCGCCCCTCTACGCCGTGTCGCGGCCTAAGTCACGGATTGTTGTTCAACGGGATCGAAGCGCGGTGTACGCAGCGCCAAGGCCGAGGGGCGCCTTGGATCGGGCCGCGGCGCCCCGAGGGGCGCGGAATGGCCGCTCATGGATGCGGTGCCCATGATCGTGCGTATTAAGAGTTGGCTTTCGGGAAAACGCAAAGTCAGGTTTTGGCGCGTTCCATGATCCAGTCAGCCGTGACCCGAGGCTGTGTGAGCGGAAACATATGTCCGCCCTCGATCATCTTGAGCTCAGCGCCCTTGATCGCGGCGACGGTCGGCTGGCCATGGACTGCCGGATCCAGCAGGAGATCGCCTGCCGCAAACATGATCCCGACCGGAATGGACAGCTCGCCATATCGTGCGGCAATACCCGCCATCTCGCCGCGCGCCGCCTCGACATCGCCGCAAGCCGCCACGAACGCTTCAGGGCGAAGGGTCAGCGCCGCGCCGCCCCGCGTTTCGAAATCGACGGGGAAGGGTTCGGGGCCGAACACCTGGGCATTCGCCGCATCTGCTCCCAAGCGCCCTGCTGGTGCCGCCAGCGTCCATGCCAGCGCTGTGCGGGCCATTGGCGAACGCATATCAAGCGCCTTGAAGACTTGCGGAATGGCCTCGATGGGCTGGGTGAGCGGTGCGAGCAGCGCAAGGCCGCCAATCTTGCCGGGATGGCCAAGCGCCATTGCCAGGGCAATCGCACCACCGAGCGAATGGCCCACAACCAGTGGCCGGTCCAGCCCAAGCT
>JBIPOH010000469.1:0-2688 GCA_044379435.1 Novosphingobium sp. | reverse complement strand
GCGCGGATTGCGGAGCATTTCGCCGATCCCCCGTTCGTGTCGAGCGAAGTCGAGACACAGAGCCTCTCGACAATGCTCGAGGCGAACGGAGGTCAGGGCAGCGCCTTTGGCCAATGGGTCCGCCGCAACACCCACGCTCACAAGGCGCCGGGATACGTCTCCGCCGTCATCAGCCTTAAGCCCGCAGGGGGCATCCCCGGCGATGCCACGGCCGAGCAAATGCGCGTCGTCGCCAAGCTGGCGCGCGATTACAGCTTTGACGAGCTGCGCGTGATGCACACGCAGAACCTGCTGCTCCCCCACGTGGCCATCGCCGACCTTCCGGCTCTCTGGCAAGCGCTCGACGCCGCAGGCCTCGGCAGCCCCAACATGGACACGATCGAGGACATCATCGCCTGTCCCGGCCTTGATTACTGTTCGCTCGCCAACGCGCGCTCGATCCCGCTCGCTCAGCGTATTTCGGAGCGCTTTGCCGCTTCTGGCCGCACCGAAGTCGTCGGCGAATTGAAGCTGAAGATCTCTGGCTGCATCAACGCCTGCGGGCACCACCATGCGGGCCACATCGGCATCCTCGGCGTCGACAAGAAGGGCAAGGAGAACTTCCAGCTCTCGCTCGGCGGGTCGGAGGCAGAGGACGTCAGCCTTGCCAAGATCACTGGCCCCGGCTTCGATGAGGACGGGGTGATTGCCGCGGTCGAGACAGTCACCGACGTCTACCTCGCGACCCGCGCCGAGGGTGAGCGCTTCCTCGATACCTACCGCCGCATCGGCATGGAGCCGTTCAAGGAGGCCTTGTATGGTTGATACCAGCAATCTCGGCACTTCACCCGACGAAGTGCAATTCCGCTTCCGCGACGATGAACCCGTGGATCACGGCACGGTGACGGTGGACGCCTGCTGCGACCAGACCAACGCCACCGCCGTCCGGATTGAGCCGGGCGATGATGCGCGGCTGCTATTGCCCTTCCTTGATCGCCTCGCGCTGGTCGAGGTCAATTTCCCGAGCTTTGGTGACGGACGCGGATATTCGGCGGCGCGCATCCTGCGCGAAGCGGGCTACACCGGCGAATTGCGCGCTGTGGGTCAGGTGCTGATCGACCAGCTCAGCCACATGCGCCGCTGCGGGTTCGACAGCTTTGCCCCCGACAAGCGCCTCGATGAAGAGGACGCCGCGCGTGCCTTTGCGACGTGGGACAACGTGTACCAGCGCGCGGCCGATCGCCGGGCCACCATTGCGGACAAGCGCCATGAAGCCTGAACTCGGCCTCTCCAGCCAGCCGCCGCGCACCCGCGACCAGCTCGACCTCGCCCCGCGCTTTAGCGAGCATGACGCCGTGCGCCTCAACCGCATGTTCCGCGGCGCCTCGACGCTGGAAATGCTCGAAGCGGTGATCCGTGACGGGCTCGCGGGCGACCTTGCGGTGGTCTCCAGTTTCGGCGCAGAGAGCGCGGTGTTGCTGCACCTGATCGCCAGCGTCGATCCGTCGGTGCCGGTGCTGTTCCTCGACACAGGTAAGCATTTCCCCGAAACGCTCGCGTACCGCGACCTGCTGGTGGAGCGGCTCGGCCTCAATCTGGTGGTGCTGACTCCGGATGCTGAAGAGCTGGCGAAGAAGGACGAGACCGGCCTGCGCTGGTCCTACGATCCCGATGGCTGCTGCGAGATCCGCAAGGTGCGCCCGCTCGAAAAGGCGATGGCGCAATACGACTCCAGCTTCACCGGTCGCAAGGCGTTCCAGGCCGCCACCCGCGCCAACCTGCCGCGGTTCGAAGTGGACACCTCGGACGCGCAGGGGCGGCTCAAGATCAATCCGCTGATCGATTGGGACGCGGGCCAGATCGAGGGTTACTTCATCCAGCACGATCTCCCCCGTCACCCGCTGATTGCGCAGGGCTATCCTTCGATCGGCTGCTCGCCCTGCACCTCGCAGGTCGCTCCGGGCGAAGACCCGCGTTCGGGCCGGTGGAAGGGCTGGGACAAGACCGAATGCGGCATCCACAAGCCGGGCGAGGAGCCGTTTCTTTAGAACCGTCGTCCCGGACTTGATCCGGGACCGCTATCAGCCAAGCGCCACGTTTCGAGCGATCCCGGGTCAAGCCCGGGATGACGATGTAGTGCTTACAGCCACCCCTCGCGGCGATACCATTCGGCAGTCGCCTTCAGCCCCTCCTCGCCCCCAATCCTCGGCTGCCACAGGCCCGGCGGCGGCTTGCGGTCGAACCGCGATACCCAGTTGGGATGCGCCATATAGCCTACACGGTCGGCGGTGAGTTTCGCGCGGTCGCCGCGCACCAGCCGGTCGGCCGTGGCAGTGGCCTCCAGCACAGCGCGCGGCAAGTGCGGGGCGAAGACAGAACGCTTGCCCACCGCGCGGCCGATCGCTTGCGCCAGCTCCTTGTGGCTCCACCCGCCCTCGCGCCCGTCGTCGGGTTCGTAAGTCTGCTTTTTCGTTGCGGCGGCGTTGCCTGCCGCCAGCGCCACCAGCAGGTTGGCCAAATCATCGGCGTGGATGATCGAACTCGCCCCGCCGGGCGGCAGGGGGACAAAGCCCCACTTGGCGGTGCGAAACATCTCCAGATAGTCGACGTCGCGCGGGCCGTAGACGCCGGGCGGGCGCACTGTGGTCCAGTCGAGACCGGAGGCCTCCACCAGCGTCTCGGCCTTAGCCTTGGACGCGCCATAGGCCG
>JBIPOH010000468.1:0-2693 GCA_044379435.1 Novosphingobium sp. | reverse complement strand
CGGCGCGAGTGGACGAAGGGCAGCAAGCGGCGGTGGAACAGGCGGAAATAGCGTTCGAACTTACCGACTCCGCCTGCGCCGTGGGCGATAACTTCGGGGCGCAGGGCGGCCCAGAAGGCGGCGGTCTCGGCGTCGCACTCGGCCAGCACCCGGTCGAGCAACCCGCCGCGCCGATGCGAAGGGGCCGCGCCGAGCAGCTCGGTCAATTCGGCATGGGTCAGCAGTGGAAACGCCGCCAGCCGCAGCTTCAGGCACGCCAATTGCGCGGGCGAAAGGTCGGCGGCGATCACCTCTGCCGGGTCGCACAGCAGCATCGCCAGCGCATTGTCGCCCGCCGAGCAAATCGACACCAGCCGACCGCCGGGACGCGGGCCGATGGCGCTCACCAGCACGTCCGCATCCTCCCACAGCTGGGCGTAGCGGATGTGATCGAAGGCGGCTTTGGCGGCGATTTCGCTCATGCTTTGCTCACCCTTCCGCTGGCGCCGTCCACCGTCAGCACTTCGCCATCCGTAATCCAGCGGGTCGCGTCCGACAGCCCGACAACGCAGGGAATCCCCAGTTCGCGCGCAACAATGGCGCTGTGGGAGAGGAGGCTACCCCGCTCGACCACGATCGCCCCCGCGCTGGCGAACAGCGCGATCCAGCCCGGATCGGTGTGGCGCGCGACGAGGATTTCGCCCGCCGCGATGCTCTGCCCGCGCGGGTCGGCGATGACGCGGGCGACGGCGGTGACGGGGCCTGCGGAGGCGCCCGTGCCGGAGCGGGTGCGTTCATCGCTGGTGGCTTGCTGCGGCGCGGCGAGGGTGGCGGCGGCACAGGCGGGGCCTTCGGTGATGATGCGCTCGGGCGGGTCGGGGAGAGCGGCGGCACGCTCCATCTCGCGGCGGCGGACCTCGGCGAGGCCCGCAAGGTCCGCCGTGACGCCAAAGCCCTCGATCGCGCCGAGCACCTCCGGCAGCGTCAGCAGGAACACATCGCGGGGCGCGCTGAGCAGCCCCATCGCGTGGAACTGCGTCCCCATCGCCAGCAGCACGCGACGGGCGCGGCCGAAGATGCGGGTGCGTTCGTACCGCAGGTTCTCGCGGTCACGCACCCGGTCCTTGGCCCAGCGCACCAGCCAGCGGGCGACACGGCGTTTCACCGGTTTGCCCCTGAGCGCGACATCCAGCCGCGCCCACGGATCGCCGCGCTCCGGCGCGGGGCCGTGGCGGCTGCGCGCGGCAGCGGCGATGGCGGCGAACAGGGGCGTGGGGTCCTCGTCAAGCGTGACGCTTTCGAGCTTCAGCTCCTCGGTGCAGCGGTCGCCGAATTCGGCGATGTACCCCGCAACCAGCGGCCCGATGGTGCTGGCCTCCACGTCGGCGCGGTCCTGCGCATCGAGCGCCGCCAGCAACGCCGCATCCGCGCGCGCTGCCCCGCCCATAGCGCGGATCAACTGGGCCGGGCGGGCCGAGATGATATCGCCCTGCCCGATCAGCACATCGTTGAGCGCCGCCGTGCCTTCCGCGCCCGCCCAGCCTTCCAGCGCCTTTCGCGCCGCACCGAAGGCGATCATGCAGAGGAAATCATTGACGATCGGCGCGTCCCAACGGTCGAGCAGATCGGCCTCGATCCGGCGGTATTCCGCCGCGAGTTCGGTAAGCGAGAGCGTTACCACCCGCTCCGGCGAGGTCGCCTTCAGTGCGCGGTCGAGCCGTTTACGGAACTGCGCCGAGGTCGCGGGCAATTGCCGCGAGGCCCGCCACAGCCGCCACGCAGAGCGCGCCATGCGGGCATACTCCTTGAGGCGCTGCGGCTGGCCATGTTCGATCTGCCCGAGCAGCCGCTCAGGCAGCGGCGCGCTCGTCCCCATCATCCCGTCCATGAAACCGCGGTTGAGGCTATATCCCGGCAGCATCGCGAGCGCGCGGTGCCAGTTGCCGAGATTGTAGTAGACTCGCCCCTCGATGCGGCTGAGCATGTTCTCGAACACCACCCGTTCGGCGCGGATGCGTTCGGGCGGCACCCCCAGCAGGGCGACAAACGCCATATAGACCCGCGCATAGGCGTAGCTGGCGAAAGAGAACGTCAGCGGGGCGACGATGCCGGGGTAGCTTTCGACGATGTTCGAGTTGTCGAACACCATGAAGCCGGGATCGGCGATCGGGGCAGGGCGCAGGGAGGAGGTGATCGGGCGCGATTGCAGCAGGTAGAGCGCGCCGCCCGCAATGGCCCATTCGATATCCTGCGGCCCGCCGAACGCGGCTTCGGCAGCGAGGCATAATTCGGCGATGTCGCGTACCTGTTCAGGGGTCAGTCCCTCACCATCGCCGGTGGTCGCGACCACCTCAAGCGCAGGCCGCGTGAGCCACCAGCCGGAGCCGTCCACCTCGCCCGCCACCAGCCGGTCACCAAGGCCGCGTGTGGCCGAGACCACGACCCGGTCGCGCCGTCCGGCCACCGGATCGGCGGAGAAGGCGACGCCTGCGTGGGATGCGGGGATCATGCGTTGCACCACCACAGCGGGCGGGGCGCTGTCGGCGATGCCGCGTTCGGAGCGATAGGCGGCCAGCCCCTCGCCCACGCCTGATGCCGCGACCTGCGCGATAGCGGCTGCGACCCCACCAGCGGGGACATTCAAAAGGCTTTCGAACTGCCCGGCATGGCTCGCCTCGGCCCCGTCCTCGGCCAGGCCCGATGATCGCACCGCG
>JBIPOH010000101.1:0-9647 GCA_044379435.1 Novosphingobium sp. | reverse complement strand
TGTGGTCGGATTGGCCGGTCAGCTGCGCTCCGTCGCGGAAGAAGTCGGAAGCCTTGCTGGAGAAGGCGCCAAACACGGTGGTCGTGTCATCCGGGCCAACCTTCAGCTTCGATTTGGTCAAGGTGTAGTTGGCGATGACAACCAACTGCCGCGCCGCGAAAAAGCCGCTGTCGGCAAGCTTGAAGCTCTTCTGCAGGTCCAGCTCCACGCCATACAGGGTCGCCTTGGGCGCATTGGCATAGGACGTGGTGAAGGACGGGTTGATGAAGGCTTCGATCGGCTTGTCGATCCGCTTGAAGAAGCCCGCCAGCGCAAGGCGCTGCTTGGAGGCAAAGTACCATTCGACGCGGGCTTCCGCGTTGTAGAGCTGGCTGTCGACCAGCAGCGGGTTCCCGCGATACTCACGGTTGCTGTCGGGATCGAAGTAGGGCTGGTTGATCAGCTCGCGGAATTGCGGGCGGGCAATGGTCTTGGAAGCCGACAGGCGTGCCTGCAGCTCCGGCTTGATCTCCCAGGTCAGCGTGGCTGCGGGCAGCCAGTAGCCATTGGTCTGGCTCACCCCGGCCGTTGCGGCGCCCGGCACGGTGAACACCTGAATGGGGTCGACGCGCAGGCGCGCCCATTCATAGCGGACACCGGCATCAAGGCTGATGCTGTCCGAGATTTCCCAATCGGCCTTGGCATAGCCTGCACCGTTGTTGAGCGAGGCGAGGAACGCAGGATTGCCTTCGTCGCTCTCGATTACGCCGATGTTGAAGGCTTTCACCACGTTCGGCGCGAGCAGATAATCGGGCCGCAGCAGGGTGACGCCCGTGGGAAGGCAATTGGTGACCGACGAGCCCGAGCAGATCGACGGAGAAAGGAACTGGAACTGACGGCGCGACGAAGTGCGCTCGGTATAGGTATAGGCCCCGCCAACCGTCACGGTCAGCGCCTTGATGCCCTTCCACGTAAGATCCGCCCCGCCCGACCAGAGCTTTTCATCGAGGTCCGAGAAGGTAACGGTGGCGTCACCGCCATTGCCGTTGTTCAGGCGGTTGACGAAGTAGGAACCGAACGGATCGATGGCCGTGTCCGTGTTGGTGCGCACATACTCGAAGTAAAGCTCATAGGGAGCCTTGCGCTTCGAATTGGCATAGCTGCCACGAACATCGAGGCTGAGCACGGGGGAGAGTTTGAATTCACCGACCAGCTGCGTTTCGGCCAGCTGACGCTCGTACCAGCCCGTGTTCTGGCGCATGAAATCGACATCGGTCTGGTCCCGCTTGCCGATCGCGAGGCGCGCCTGCTTGATCGTGTCGTGAATGTAGAGGGTGGTCCAGCGCAGCTTGTTGTCGCCGAATTCGAGGCCCAGGCCGAGCAGCCCGTTCACCACCACACGGTTATCGGTGTTGAGCTGCAGGAACGAGGATTCGATCGTGGAAAGATCGGCCGAAAGCGAGCGCTGCTGGAGCGGCTGGCGGTTGGTCCAGCGGTTGCTGTAGCCCGCCGCCGCAATCACGCCGAGCGTCGTCGATCCCAGATCCCACGACTTCGCGCCCGAGATCGAGCCGTTGAAGTTTGGCGGAAGGTTCTTCCAGCGCTGCACGGCCGAATTGCGGCTGGTGACCAGCGAGCTGGCCAGCGCCACGGTATCGACATTGCCCGAGCTGATCCGTTCGCCGCTGGCGAGGAAATCCTGCAGCGCCGCAGACTTGTTGCGGTCGCCGCTATCATAGCCGGTCCAGTCCGACTTGCTGCCGTAGTAGGTATAGCCGACCTGGCCCGTGGTTTCGGTATCCCCGGACACGCCAAAGCCGAACGAGAGAAACGGGTCCTTGGGAACGGCTTTGGTCGTCAGATTGATCACGCCGCCGCCAAACTCGCCGGGGAAATTGACGGAGTAGCTCTTCTGGACAAGCGAAGAGGCGATCACGCTGCTCGGAAACAGATCGAGCGGAACCACGCGCTTCAGCGGCTCGGGGCTGGGCAGGGGCGAGCCGTTGAGCAGCGCCAGAGAGTAGCGGTCACCGAGCCCGCGAACATAGACATAGCCATTGCCGACAACGCTGAGGCCGGTAATCCGGCCAAGCGCGCCGGCGATGTTGCCTTCACCGGTGCGGGCGATGTCTGCGGTGGAGAGAACCGAGACAACCTGCGATGAAGAACGCTCGACATTGCGGATGCGGGTGCCCGTGACCACGATGGCCGCCCCGGGGCCGGAAATCTCCACCTGCTCCTGCTGGGGCTGGTCGGGTGCGGGTGGGGCTGCGGGTTCAGCCGTCTGGGCATGAGCGCCGTACGGCAGAACCAGCGCCGAAGTCAGCGCCGAACTAAGCAGGGCGACGCGCGCCAGCCGCGAGCATGTGGTCATCGGTATTCCCCCGGAATCCTATAAGAGCCGGGGACAGCCAACCTGTGGCTGCCCCCGGAAAGCACCTGTCAGGCAGCTTGCTGTCAGTTGGTCGGCAGCGAGGTGCACGCGCTCGACGTGGAACCGAAGTTCGCGGTCGCACTGTTGCAGGTCCAGCCGGCATACCAGGTGTCGGAGCTGTTCTGGACAGCGCCGATGTAGGTCGTTGCCGTGAACACGCTTGCCAGCGTCGAAGCATCGAAGGCGGCAACGCCGTTTTCGTTCGCACCGTTGACGAACACGCCGGTGAGGGTGGACGTGAACGAGTCGCTGTTGTTGTTGGCGCCAGCACCGAAGGCTGCGCTGACCTGGCCTTCCGTATAGGCGCCCGAGCCGATGTACTTCGGAGCAAGGCAGCTCATCACCACCGAGCGCGCCGTCAGCGTGGCCGGCGTGGTGCCCGAGGCGTTCATACGGATGCATTCGTTGGCGGGAGCCAGCAGGATGCCGTTGCTGAGGTGCGTGTCCGAGTTGCCACGGAAGAACGCAGCAGCGCGGCCGTTCGCCTCGTTATCGGCGCTGCTCACCGGCTGGATGGCGAGGAAGTTCGAAACCTGCAGCTTGGTGCGCGGGGTATCCGATTCCGAACCGTTGCTGTCGATTTCGAACAAGGTGTCACCCCGGCCCGAGCGTGGCAGCAGCATGGCATACTGCACGTTCATCTGGGCACCGGTGTCGACGTCCATGCTGTCATCGTCAGCGCCCGTTGCCACGTAGTACTTGAGGTTGACCGAGCCGCCGAAGAACTCGGCGCCGTCGTCCGAGCTGTTGTGCGACTGGATATGATCCAGCACCGTGCCCGAACCGATGCCCTCGGTGGTCAACGCCTGCAGTTCGCGGCCCGAACCGAGCACGAAGCCCGAATAGCGGATCTGGACAAAGCTCATCTGGCCCGAGTTGTCGGCGCTGTTGCTGCCGCCAAAGCGGGCAAGGTCAGCCGAACCTTCGGTATCACGTTCGCACGTGCCGCCGGCCACGGTGCCTACGGTGCAATCGGTGATTGGCGCGCGACCCATCAGCACGACGCCGCCCCACTGGCCCTGCGAGCTGTCGTCGTTGAAGCCGACAACGTTGTCCTTGCTGGTGAAGACAATCGGCTGGGTGGCCGTGCCGACCGCGTTGATCTTGTTGCCGCGATTGACCGCGAGCCACGACTGGCCGGTTGCGCCATAGAGAATGGCGCCGGCAGCGATGGTCAGTGTCACGTTGGTGTCGGCCGTCAGATCTGTGGTGCAGCCCACGGTCGAGGAGGTGACCGGCGCACCGGCGGTCGGCGCCGCAAAGCCGCCATCGCAGCCCACGTTGACGCGGCCATTGATCTCATAAAGCAGGCCCGCGATCTTGGGGAGCGTGGTCGAGGTTTTGATCAAGTTCGGCAGGCGGCAAACGCGCCATGTGCCCGTGGGGCCAGTGATCGTGCCGCCATCGGTGAGGCCCTGGGGATCGGCGATGGTCGGGCAGCCGCCCGCTGCCACCACGCTGCCCGTGCCGCCGCCGCCACTGCTGCCGCCGCCCGAGTTGTCGTCGATGTTGATGGTGACATTGCCGCCAGAGCCCGGCGAAGCAATGTCGCTCGGACCGCAGCCTGCAAGTGCCAGCGCGCTGCAGCCGACGAGAAATGCACCTTGGATTTTCTTCACGATCTACCCCCTGATGGATTCGGCATGATGGATTCGGGAGCGTGGCCAGCGGCCCGCCTTGCCTCGTCGCCTAGGTGAGGGAAGTGACAGTTCGTTGACAGTCCGCGATTCGATTTGATGCACGCGAACAAAGGTCATCTTCAGAAAATCAGCGCATCTCCGCAGAAATGCAGATTTCGTAGCGAAGGCACCGGAGTGCCAAGGAAGTATTTGTGACAGAAATTTGACACGAAATATGCCTCGATTCTCGCGAATCCGGTCAATCACATTCCTGTCATGAATTTGTCATCCAAATTGCAGATAGCGTCGGAAATGTCGGTCGCCGCTACTCTTTCCGGATCAAGGCTCATCGCTGCTGCCTGTGTGCTGTGCTGCGCAGGTATCGCGGCGCCTGCGGCGCAGGCTGATGTGCTTGAAATCGGCCCGCAAGGTGCGGTGTGGAAGACCTCTCCAGCCCTGAATCCAGATGTGCCGGAGCGCTCCGTTGAGGCGCTTGCCGAAGTCGAATCACCTGTCGAAGCCGATGTGTCTGCGGTTCTGACCACCGTCGACTCAGCCGCAGGGCCAGAAGACTGGCAGCCCCATGTGGCGGCCCTTGCGCGCAAATACGATGTCAGCCCTTCGCTGCTGGAAGCGGTCGTCTGGCAGGAAAGCCGCTGGAACACGCGCGCCGTGTCTCCTGCCGGGGCGCGCGGGCTGGCGCAGCTGATGCCGGGCACCGCCCGCCAGCTCGGCGTCGATTCGTCCGATCCGCACGCCAATCTGGAAGGCGGCGCGCGCTATCTCAGGATGCAGCTCGATCACTTCGGCGGCGACATCGAAAAGGCTCTCGCCGCCTACAACGCCGGTCCGCGCCGCGTCGAGCGCGCCAATGGCATCCCGCGAATCCGCGAAACCCGCGAATATGTCGCCGCAATCATGGCGCGTCTTTCGCAACCCGTCCGGAGATAGTTCTCATGCGTCGTTCCACGTTTCTTCCCTCGGCCCTGCTCGCGCTTGTTCCGCAGGCGGCCTTTGCGCAGGCGGCCACGGCCAACCCGCAGGGTTCCGGCCCAATCGTCGCCGCGCTCACCTGGCTGCAGGGCACGCTGCTGGGCAACGTGGCCACGGCGGTTGCGGTCATGGCCGTCGCTGCGGTCGGCTTCATGATGCTCACCGGTCGGCTCAACTGGCGCTTCGGCGCGACGGTGATCCTCGGCACCTTCATCCTGTTTGGCGCGGGCGCGATCGTCTCGGGCATCCAGAGCGTTTCGGCGGGCAGCTGATGTCTGCCGACATCACGCGCTACCCGGTCCACCGCGCGCTGACGCGGCCGCAGATGTTTGCGGGCGTGACCTACAGCTTCTTCATCATCAACGCCGCGCTGACCACCGAGGTGTTTCTGATCACCAAGAGCTTTCTGGCCCTGCCGGTGGCGCTGGTGATCCACGGCGCGGGCTACATCGCCTGCCTGCGCGAACCGCGCGTTTTCGATCTGTGGCTCACCGCCGTCAGCCGCTGCCCCCGGGTGCGCAACTGGCAGCGCTGGGGCTGCAACAGCTACGCGCCCTGATAGCCAAAGAGACGATGCGCAGACAGATGATGGGCCGATAAACCATGGGCATGTTCAGCAAGACGGCGGATGCGATCTCCAGCTGGGGCAAGAAGGAAGCGCAGGCGGGTGATCGCCTGCCCTATCTCGCGCTGCTCGACGAGAACACCGTGCTGCTGCGCGATGGCTCGGTAATGATGTCGCTGCTCGTGCCCGGTCTCGGGTTCGAGACGGCGGACAGCGACGAGCTCAACGCCCATGCCGCAACGCGCGAAGTGATGCTGCGCAGCGTGCTCGATGCGCGGTTCGTGATGTATCACCACGTGATCCGCCGCCGCGTGGAAGTGGAGCTGGATGCCCGCTTCAATGATCCGCTGGCCGAGCATATCGACACGCGCTGGCGTCAGCGGCTTGCTGATGGGGCGCTGTTCGTCAACGACCAGTTCATCACGCTGATCCGCCGCCCGGCACGGGGCAAGGCCGGCTGGCCCGAACGCATCGCGCGCAGCTGGCGCAAGGGCGCCAGCGCGCCCGAAGCCGATCCTGCCGATCTGCGGGCCATCCGCGCCGCCGTCACCGCCATGGCCGCCTCGCTCGGCGCCTATGGCGCGCGGCTGCTCGGGGATTACGAGGGCAAGACCGGCGCCTGTTCCGAGGTGCTCGAACTGCTCTCCGCGCTCTACAACGGCGAGATGCGGCCTGTGCGCCGCCCCGCCGAAGGCACCGACATTGGCCGGATGCTGCCCTACAAGCGCCTCAGCTTCGGGCTCGACGCGCTGGAACTGCGCGGCGCGGGCGGGCCACGGTTCGGCGCGCTCGTCAGCCTGCGGGATTACCCGGACAGCACCAGCCCGGGCCTGACCGACGCGCTGCTGCGCCTGCCGTGCGAACTGATACTCAGCGAAAGCTATGCCCCGGCAGACCGGCAGGTCGCGCGTGAGCGGATCGATCTCGCGGTCCGCCGCCTGCGCTCGGCAGACGAGGAAGCGCTGGCGGAGCGCCGCGAAATGCAATCGGCGCGCGATGCGCTGGGCGTGGGCGCGGTCGGCTTTGGCGATCACCACATGTCGGTCCTGCTGCTGGCCGAGAGGCTTGATGCGCTCGATCACGCAGGCGCGGCCTGCGCCGCCGCGCTGGCCGATATCGGCGCGGTGGCGGTGCGCGAGGATGTCAATCTGGAGCCGGGGTTCTGGGGCCAGTTTCCGGGCAACGAAGCCTTTCTCGTGCGCCGCTCGCTCATTTCCAGCGCCAACATGGCCTGCTTCGGCTCGCTCCACGGGTTTGCGCTGGGGCAAGCCGATGGCAACCACTGGGGGCAGGCGGTCACTCTGCTGCAGACCACCAGCGCGACGCCGTTTTTCTTCAATTTTCACCACGGCGATCTGGGCAATTTCACGGTGATCGGCCCGTCCGGTTCGGGCAAGACGGTGGTGCTCAATTTCCTCGCGGCGCAGGCCCAGAAGTTCGCCCCGCGCACCATCCTGTTCGACAAGGATCGCGGCGCGGAAGTGTTCGTGCGCGCCATCGGCGGGCGCTACAGCCGGATCACGGCAGGCCAGCCCACCGGGTTCAATCCACTGGCGCTGGCGGACACGCCAATCAACCGCGCGTTCCTCCGCGAATGGCTGGGTGTGCTGTTGGCCGCCAGCGGGACCGAGGAAATGGCGCTGATCGCAGCCGCCGTCGATGCTGCCTATGCCAATGATCCCGCGCTGCGCCGCCTCGCCCATTTCCGCGAACTGCTGGCGGGCAGCCGCCGCCCGCAGCCCGGCGATCTCGCCGCGCGGCTGGATGCGTGGATCGCAGGCGGCGAGCATGGCTGGCTGTTCGACAACGCCGAGGACCGGCTTGATCTGGGTGCCCTCACGCTGGGCTTCGACATGACCGCGCTGCTCGAAAACCCGCGCCTGCGCACGCCGACCATGATGTACTTGTTCCACCGCATCGAAGAGCGGCTGGACGGCGAGCCGACAATGATCCTGATCGACGAGGGCTGGAAGGCGCTCGACGACGAAGTGTTTGCCGCGCGCATCCGCGATTGGCTGAAAACGCTGCGCAAGCGCAACGCGCTGGTCGGTTTCGCCACCCAGTCGGCGCGCGATGCGCTCGACAGCCGGATCGCCACGGCGTTGGTGGAACAGACCGCGACGATGATCTTCATGCCCAACACCCGCGCGCGGGCCGAGGACTATTGCGACGGCTTCGGCCTGACCCAGCACGAACTCGATCTGATCCGCACCCTGCCCGCGCACAGCCGCTGCTTCCTTGTGCGGCAACCGGATGCCTCGGCGGTGGTGCGGCTCGATCTTTCCGGCATGCCCGAAGTGCTGGCAGTGCTTTCGGGGCGCGAAAGCACCGTGCGGCGGCTTGATGCCCTGCGCGCAGAGCTTGGCGATGCACCGTCGGCATGGTTCCCGGCGCTGACTGGCATGCCCTGGCCCGGTGCTGACGAGATGTTTGCCGGTGATGCGGCATGGATCGAGGCGGCGGAATGAGCGTCTGCACCGGCCTTGCCGAAGAGGCATCGGCGGGCGTTTCCGAGGCGCTCCGCGCAGTCGATTGCCTCTCTGCGGAAACCACCGCGACAGCGTTTGGCCGTTTGTTTGGCGCCAATGGCGCGCTGGCGCCCGCGCTCACCATTCTGCTCACGCTCTATATTGCCATTTTCGCGTTCTCGCTGCTGACCGGGCGCAGCCGCATCGGCGTTTCCGCGCTCACGCCGCGAGCGATCACGCTGGGCTTCGTGCTGACGTTCGCGACGAGCTGGATCGCCTATCAAAGCGTGGTCTGGAACCTCACCGTGGGCGCGCCGGATCAGATCGCATCGGTCCTCACCGGCAGCCAGGGTTCGGCCACGCAGATCTTCGCGGGCCGGATCGACATGATCTTCAATGCCATCGCCGAAGTCGCCACCGAAAGCGGCCAGAGCGCGCAAGGTGCCGGGTCGGGTGCCGCCTCGGGCAGCTTCACGCCCGCAAACATTCTCTGGCTCGGCGCGCTGTTGCTGCTCGTCGGCACGGTCGGCGTGCTGGTCACGGCGCGGATCGCGCTCGCCATCCTGCTGGCGGTGGGCCCGGTCTTCATCATCCTCGGCCTGTTTTCCGGCACCCGCGGGCTGACTGCCGGGTGGCTGCGCGCGCTGGTGCTGACCGCGATCACCCCGCTGTTCGTAGTGGTGGGCGGCGGCATCGTGATGGAGCTTCTGGTGCCGATCGTCGCCAACTTGCGCAACGATGCCGGCGCGCTCGATGGCCGCGCGGCCATGGCGCTGTTTCTGGCGGCCTTTGTCCATGCGGCGCTAATGGTTTTGATCACCCGCGTCGCCACAACAGCCGTTGGCGGCTGGACCGTGTTCGGCCTCGCAAAGTCCGGTGGCACCGAAGCCGGTTCCGCGCAGGCGCTGCTTATGCCGCCCGCCGGGCTGATGCCGCTTTCGGCAGGGGCCGCGATGGCCGATGGGGCTGCCACGCCGCGCGGCCTCGGCGCATCGCGCACTGCCTTCATGATGCCGGTTGCCGCTTCGTCCGAACCCGCTGCCGCCAGCGCCGTAGGCCGCGATGGCCGCACCATCGTGGTGAACACCGGCGAAGGCCGCCCGGCCGGTTTCGCACCGATGCGCAGCACGCGTGCGCGCGGCGTCGGCAGCCGTTTCCAGCCCAAACCCCCATCAGGCCCAGTCAGAAAGTCCTACCCATGAGTGCGAGACCAATGCGGATCATGGCCATGGTGGCCGCTGCTGCATGGACAATCCCAGCCACCGCTGCCGATTCGCGGATCGTGACTCACCGCTTCAATGCGGAAGAAGTCGTGGCGATCCACGGCCGCAGCGGCGTGCAGGCCTCGATCGTGCTGGCCGAGGACGAGCATATCGAGAACGTGGCAATCGGCGATTCCACCAGCTGGCAGGTCACGCCGAACAAGCGGGCGAACGTGCTGTTCGTGAAGCCGCTCTCGCCCCGTGCGCAAACCAACATGACCGTCATTTCGGACCGCCGGACCTATTACTTCGATCTGCTGGCAGGCCAGCGCGGCAATCCGCTCTATGTCCTGCGCTTCACGTATCCCGAAGCACCCAAGGCCGCCG
>JBIPOH010000467.1:0-2701 GCA_044379435.1 Novosphingobium sp. | reverse complement strand
CTCTTCGGGCGTGTCGCCGTAGCGCAGCGCCACGTCTGCTTCGCCACGGATCGCGGTCACCGGAGTGCGCAGCTCATGACTGACCTTGGCGAGAAACAGACGGCGGCGCTGGTCGACTGCGGCAAGTTCGGCATTGGCTTGCTCAAGCTGGGCAGTGCGCTGCGCGACCCGCTGTTCGACCGCCTCCGCCATGGCATTGAAACGTGCGGCGAGAGCGCGAATCTCGCGCAGGCCTGCCGGCTCGCGCCGCGCGCCCGCCCGTGCCGCCGCGAGATCGTCCGTATCTGCCTCCAGCCGGCGAAGCGGCGCCACCAGCAAACGCTGAAGCAGGAGGGCAAGCGCGAGCGGCACAAACAGCAACGCGCCCGCCGCGCTGATCACGAGAATGCGGGTCTGGTACGCCACGGCTGCGGCCTCGGCGCGCGCGTGTGCCGCCTCCTCGATCTCACGCGCCGCAATAGCGCCTGCCAATCGGCGAACCTCGGCAAGATCGACCACAGCGCTGCCAGCCATGATCGCTTCGACCAGTCGGCGTGCCTGCACGCGTTCCTCGGTCTGGTGGGCATCATCCACCCCTTTGTTGCCGGGCAGCAGCGCTTCCTGCTCGATCGAAGCGAGGTATGCTTGCGCGCGTTCGCTCAGCGCGCGGCGCCCGCCTTCGTCATCGTTGTCGATGATCGCGGCGGCAAGTTCCAGACGAGTCACCTGCAACGCCTGCGCATAGGCCATGTCGGCCTGTGCGGCATGAGTCCGGTCGATATGCTGCGACCACAGGGTAGCCCCCACCAGAATCGCCATGCCCGCTACCACCAGCGCGAAGCAGCCAATCACCAGTGCGCGCGCACTGATCCCGCTGGCAGCCGGGCTTACCTTATTGGTCGCTGCCATGGCCGGATCGTTTCCTTTCCCCCTCGCGCAATGGCCGGGACGGCAGCCGGCCCTCTCTGCCAGCCCGTCAATGAGTGCTCTAAGCGTTCAGCCCGGCCGCCTTGATCCCGGCAAGCGCGGCGAGCTCGTCGTTGTCGCTGGTATCGCCGGTCACGCCCACCGCGCCGATTACCGTCCCGTCCGCGCCGCGCACCAGCACGCCGCCCGCTGCGGGCACGATGCCAGCGGGATTGAGACCCGCCGCCGCGTTGATGAAGGTCGGCCGCTCCACTGCCATTTCGCCGATGGTGCGCGAGGAAACGCCGAGCGCCAGCGCGCCGGACGCCTTTGCGGTCGCGATCTGCGGACGCAAATTGGACGAACCATCCTCGCGCGCGAAGGCGATCATGTGGCCGCCAGCATCGAGCACGGCAACGCTGATCGGCTTGAGGCCAAGCTCACGCGCCTCGGCAAGCGCGCCCGAGACGATGGTCTGAGCCTTATCGAGCGAAATACGGGTCATGGGTCTACTCCTGGGGAAGGTGCTGAAGGACTTGAGGAATTCAGGGCTTGTGGTCTTGGCCCGCCGGTCGCCCAGTCAAGCAGTTCGATGGTGTGCACCACCGGCAAGCCGGAATGACGCGCAATCTGCACCGCGCAGCCCACGTTGCCGGTGGCGATCACATCGGCCTCCAGCGCGCCCAGCCGCTCGGCCTTGCGTGCGCCAAGCTGGCCCGCCAGCTCGCTTTGCAGGATGTTGTACGTGCCTGCCGATCCGCAGCACAGGTGGGCCTCGGCGGGCAGGCGCACGGCAAAACCCGCTTCCGCCAGCAACCGCTTCGGCGCTTCGGTCACTTTCTGCCCGTGCTGCAACGAACAGGGCGGATGATACGCAACGGTCAATCCCTTCGGCTGGGCGGCGGGCAGGCCCACCTGCGCCAGAAATGCGCTCACATCCATCGCCAGCGCGCTGACCCGCGCCGCCTTTTCGGCATAGGCGGGATCGGCGCGCAGCATATGGCCATAGTCCCGAAGCGTCGTGCCGCAACCCGATGTCGTGACGATCACCGCGTCGAGGCCCTGCCCTTCGATCTCGGCCATCCACGCATCGACATTGCGCCGCGCCGCCGCCAGCGCATCCGCCTCGCGCCCCATGTGGTGGACCAGCGCGCCGCAGCAGCCTTCGCCTTGCGCAAACACAACTTCGTGCCCGGACCGGTCCAGCAAGCGCACCGTGGCAGCGCGGATTTCAGGGCTCAGCACCGGCTCGGCGCAGCCTTGCAACAAGGCGACCCGGCCCTTGGGACGGGCGGGCCGCCGGGGCTGAACCAGCACGGGCGCAGGCACACGCGCGGGCGCAAGCTCCACCATCGCTGCCAGGGGCCGCAGCGCCTTGATCCGCTTCAGGATCGGCACGAATGGCCGCCCCAGCGGCGCAAGTTCCAAAGCCAGCCGCATCCGCCCCGGATAGGGCAGCACCCATGCCAGCAGCCGCCGGATCGCCCGCTCATGCCAGGGCCGCCGGTAATGCTCGTGAATATAGGCCCGCGCGTGATCGACGAGGTGCCTGTAGTTCACGCCCGATGGGCAGGTCGTCATGCAGGCCAGACACGAAAGGCACCGATCGACATGCTTGACCGTCTCCGGCCCCGGCGTGCGGGCGTTCTCCAGCATATCCTTGATCAGATAGATCCGCCCGCGCGGGCTGTCGTTCTCGTCGCCCAGCAGCACGTAAGTCGGGCAGGTGGCCGTGCAAAACCCGCAGTGCACGCACTTGCGGATCACGCCTTCGGACGTCGCCATCGCCGGATCGGCGAGGGCTTCAGGCGGAAAG
>JBIPOH010000466.1:0-2706 GCA_044379435.1 Novosphingobium sp. | reverse complement strand
TATAGCGGTCAACCTCGGCCACGACCTCGGTGCGGGTCATGCCCGAATTGTCCATCATGAAGGCAATCGCCTGATCGCGGGTCCAGCCCTTGGCGTGGATGCCGGTATCCACCACCAACCGCATCGCGCGCAGCTGTTCGTCCTGCAAGGTGCCGTAACGGTTCCACGGGTCCTTGTAGAAGCCCATCTCGTAGCCCAGCGTCTCAGCATAGAGCGCCCAGCCTTCGACATAGGCCGTGGTGCCGCCATACCGCATGAAGGCGGGCAGCGCCTCGTTCTCCTGGGCCAGACTGATCTGGAAGTGGTGTCCCGGTGCGCCTTCATGAAGGTAGAGCGTGACATTGCCCGGCGTCAGGCGGCTCGGCAGGTCATAGGCGTTGAAGTAGAACACGCCCGGACGCGAACCGTCAGCCGAGCCGGACTGGTACGAACCACCCGCCTCGAACTCTTCGGTCGAGGTGTCGTAGGGGCGGATTTCCAGCGGCGACTTGGGGATCAGCGAGAAGTAGTCCCCGATCTTGGCATCGACCTGCTTGCCGATGTCGTAATAGGACTGCGTCAGCGCCTCGCGGGTCTTGGGCTGGAACTTGGGGTCGGTGCGGACATAGTCGAAGAACTGGGTCAGCGTGCCCTTGAACTTCACTTCCTTCTTCAGCTTTTCCAGATCCGCCTTGATCCGCGCGACTTCCGACAGGCCAAGCTGGTGGATCGTCTCGGGATCCATCGGCAGGGTGGTCGAATCCTCGACCAGACGGGCGTAAAGCTTGTCGCCGCCCTTCATCTGGGAAAGGCCGATGCTGTCGCGCGCGGCGGGGAGATATTCGTCGCGCAGGAAATCGCGCAGCCGCGTGTTGGCGGCATAAAGTTCGGCGGTCTTGGCCTCGTAGGCAGCGGCGAGGCGGGTGCGGTCCGCCTCGGCGATGGTGTCGGGGAAGGTCTTCACCGGCGCCATGAACATCGAGTCTGCCACCGGAGTCTTCAGCTGCGTGTCGAGCTGGGTGACCATGATGCCGACGGTCAGCTTGGTTTCCAGCACGCCGCTCGCCATGCCTTCCCGGAACTTGACAATCGCACGGTCGATGAAGTCGATATAGTCGTTGTGGCGCGAGAGGTTGTCCTCGTAATTCGCGAGCGTCTTGAACGGGGCGACCCCAGTGCCGCTGGCGAATTGTGGGTAGAAGGTGTGCAGGCCGAAGAAGTGGTTGAGCGGGCGCACTTCGGTCAGCGCGCGCATCTCGTCACTGACACCGTCGAGCGCGCGCTGCTGCGTGTACTGAAACACATCATAGGCGAGCTGATCGGTCTCTGACAGCTTGCTCCGGTCGATCTGGGCCAGCAGCGCAAGGTTGAGCTTGATGTCGGTGCGGCTGGCGAGAAAGCTGGAATCGGTCAGCAGATCGCCGAGCCGCCCGGCATTTTCTTCCTCGCCCCGGAACAGGCGGCTGAGCGGATTGAGCGCCAGTTCGCGCGCGTCGGCATCCGCGAACAGGGCAAACAGCTTATCGTGTTCGGATTGCTCGGCAGAAGCGGTGGCAGGGGCAGGCGCAGCAGCTGTCTGAGCGAGCGCCGGGGCAGCCGTCAGGAACAGCGCGGTCGAAGCGGCAAGGGCAAGGCGAAAGGTCATATGAAAAGTCCCCGGGAACAATCGTCCAATCCCGGGGCGCTAGGCGTGGGGGCGGTCAGGCGCAAGCGCGCGCGCGACGAGCGTTCAAGTCACCTCGACCGGTGACGTCATGCCGCCGCGAAACGCTGCGCATGGAACGCCGCGTCGGCGCGCAGTTGATCGTGCTCAACCCACACAGAGTGGGTGCCTGAACAGATCTTGTGCGGCAGAGCGAGGCGACAGATCGGGCCCTTGGTCACGTCGCCCGCATCCATGATCGCACATTCGGAGGTGCCGGTGTTTTCGTCGATCAGGAAGGTGACGAGGTAGCCTGAGTCTTCGCGCCCTACCGCTTCGCTACTTGAGGGCTTTTTGGGGATCATCGGGCTTTCGCTGGCATAGACGCCTTCGGGCAACTGGAAGACCTGCTCCTCGCCCGTTTGAGTATCGTGCCGGACATAGCCGTTGAACAGGAACCAGCCGGGCCGGGTGGTGGTGGACCAGACGTAGCGGCTCTTGCGCATGGCGTATCGCGGGTTGATCATCCCGAATTCGACGATCCGGTCGGTCAGCCGCTCCTCGCGCGTCTCGCCGGTTGTCAGGTTAAAGCGCCAGCGGTGCAGGCGGGACTGGAATGAATGTTCGTCCACATAAGCCATCATGTGGCTGTAGCGGCCCATTTCCTCCAGCGGTTCGGGCATCGGCTTGGCCTGATGATAGCCTTCGAGGATGACCTCGTCGCCTTCCTCCCACGCATTGGTCCAGTGCAGCACGTAAGTCGGCGCGGCTTCGAACCAGCGGATGTCTTGCGGCTGACCATGGCGCGGGATCAGGGCAAAGCGGGTCGGCACGCCATCGTGAATGCGCGCGGCGTGAATGTTCCGCCCGAGCAATTCCTCGTCCCAATAGAGCGGCATATCATTGAGGATCGACCAATTCGGCGTGATCGCCATGTCATGCGGCAGGCGCGGGCCGGGCAGGGGGATCGGGACGTAATGCACCAACTGCCCGGTGCGATCGACCACGCCGTAATGCATGAAAGGGGCGTGCTTGGAATAGTTGAAGAACATCAACTCGCCGGTCGCTTCATCGACCTTCGGGTG
>JBIPOH010000100.1:0-9699 GCA_044379435.1 Novosphingobium sp. | reverse complement strand
GACGCAGCTCTGCCGAATGCACGTCGCGCGGCAGCCACACGAAGGCGAACAGGTGCCGCGCGAGTGGGGCGGCGACGAGCGCGAGCCGAGGCCGGGGGCGGTCGATCAGCGTCATCATCGTCGTGGCGACGCGTTCGAGATCGGCATCATCGAAGCTGATCAGGAGATCATGCGGCAGCGCGGTGAGCGCATGGGCGAGCGCCTTGCCGGCATGGCCATTGGGCGCGAAGCCGAACTTGTCCATCAAGGCTTCGAGCTGGCTGCGCATGCGCGGAATGCGATCCGGCGCGGCGGCCAGTGCTGCGCTGGTCCACACCCCGGCATGAACCGAAAGCGCGGTGACCTTGCCGCCTTCCATCACCGGCGCAATGAACAGATCGAGCGGCACGCGGCGGTGGACCCGCGCAATGCGATTGGCCTTGACGATCAGGGGGCTGCGCGGGGCCCAAGGTCCATCGGCGCTGCCGCGCTCGCCCAGCCGGTCGAACCATTTGAACGCGCGTTCGTAGCTCGATTTGGCCAGCAGCGGCGCGTCACTGGCGCGGCAGATGCCCAGTGCTGTGTCCAGTGTTCCGTCGCGGCGGCGTACCACGTGGCCCAGCTGCGTCAGCATGCCATCCGCCAGCCAGCGCAGCAGCGCCGCCCCTTCCTGATCGGGCAGGGTGCGCGCATCTTCCTGCATCGCGGCCCGCATGGTCTGCCAATCCGCTACGGCAGCATGGACATCGGCCAGCGTGGCGCGCAGCGCATCGGCCAGCACGCGCCGCTCGCGCGCATCGACGCGCTCGGTTTCGAGATAGACCATCGATTCGCGGCGTTCGCCCGGCGCTTCGCCCTGCGGCAGGCCGATCAGGTTGCCTTCGGGATCGCGGCGCACCGCCACCACGGGATGCACCAGCCGGTCGATCGCCAGCCCCTGCCCCGAAATCGTCCCCGTGATCGAATCGACCAGAAATGGCATGTCATCGTTGATCACCGCGATGCGCAGATAGCGCCCGGTCCCCCGCGCGCCGCCTTGCCCGCCGATGCTCTCGATGGCGATGGCGGGCTCTGCGCCGGTCCGCCGGGCTGCGGCTGCCAGCGTGAAGCGTGCCGCACCGTCCAGCCGCTCCGCATCGAATTCCACCGCATCGCTGGGCAGCAATGCCGCTGCAAAACGTGCCGCAAGTGCCTGCGAGAGGATCGCGTCCGCGCTGGTATCGGCGGTCTTGGTAGCCATGGTCGCTCCTGCATCCCGGCGCTGTCATCCCGGCGAGAAAAATCCCGCAGGCGCGCGCCTTCTTGTCGTTCTGATGCGCAATATTATGTCACATCTATGAACTAATCATGCGGAGCCTACTCCGGCATCAGCGCAGAGGCAAGCGGGAGAAGCCTTAGGAATTAGGTGTAATTCGCTATCATGCCGCGATGGCGACATCAGCCTTAAGAGCCTCCATGGTCAGCGCCAGACTGCGGTGCCGCAGCGCCGGATCGAAAGTGGAGCCCGAGACGATCAGCTCGTCCGCCCCGGTCCGCGCGCGGAACGCAGCCAGCCGCTCCCTAACGGTCTTTACCGAGCCAATGGCGCTCACCTGACGCATGTGATCCAGCATGGCGAGCGAAGAGGGATGGAGGCTTTCGCGGTAGCCCGGCACTGGTGGCGGCAGCTTGCCCGGCGATCCGGTGCGCAGCCGCACGAACGATTGGTCCATCGAGGAAGCGAGGAGGACCGCTTCCTCGTCTGTATCTGCTGCAATCACATTGATGGCGGCCATGACGTAGGGCTGGTCGAGCCGCGCCGAAGGCTGGAAGCGTTCGCGGTAGAGCGTGAGCGCTGCATCGAGGTGATCGGGCGCGAAGTGCGAGGCGAAGGCATAGGGCAGCCCCAGCATCGCCGCGAGCTGCGCGCCATAGAGGCTGGAGCCGAGGATCCACATTTCCGGATTGGCGCCAAGGCCCGGTGTGGCTTGCAGCGGCAGGCGCGGGTCGCCCGCGAAATGCAGCTGGATCTCGACCACGTCGTTGGGGAAGCTCTCTGCCGCCGCGTGGATATCCTTGTGCAGCGCGCGCAGGATACGCTGGTCGGCGCCCGGCGCACGGCCAAGGCCGAGATCGATCCGCCCCGGAAACAGAGCATCGAGCGCGCCGAACTGTTCGGCAATCACCAGCGGATTGTGATTGGGCAGCATGATCCCGCCAGCACCCAGCCGGATGCGCGATGTGGCATTGCCGATATGCGCGAGCATGACCGAAACTGCCGCCCCGGCGATGCCTTCCATGCCGTGATGTTCGGCCACCCAGAACCGGTTGTAGCCGAGGTCCTCCGCCGTGCGCGCCAGCGCGGCGGCATCGGCCATGGCCTCGCTCACCGTGCCGCATTCGCGCACGGGGACGAGATCGAGGACGGACAGCTTGAGGCCAGCCAGATTGCCTTGGGGGAAGCTCATCGCGGTATCTCCGGTGCAGCAGGCGGGGCTGCTGCGGGGGCTATTGTGGGGGCTGGGCCGATCTGGTCAAGATAGCCTTTGGCGGTTTCGGCCTCGGGGCTGCCGGGCGCAGTGGCCAGAACCGAATCCCACGATTTGCGGGCGGCATCCTCGCGGCCATCGAGCATCGCGATCACGCCTGCCTCAAGCCCGATCTGCGGGCCAAGGGGATGGCCATGTGCGGAGAGACTTGCGGCCACCTCGATATCGCGCTGTGCCCGCTCCAGATCCTTGCCGCGCCGCGCCAGCGTGGCGGAAAGCAGCCAGCCTTCTGGATCATTGGGCGCAAGCCGGTGCGCTTCTTCCAGCGCGCCGCTGGCCTCCGGCAGGCGGTTTTGTGCCACCAGCGCCCGCGCCCGATCGATATGGATAGCGCCCAGCGCCTCGTTGGTTGGCGCGGCAGGCGCGGGCTTGGCATCGGCGGGGGCACTATTGGGGCCCGCAGGCGTCGCCGTCGATGCGGGAGCCAGCGCCTTCTCGAACCAGCTGAGCGCAGCATCGGTCCGGCCGCCCGCCAGTGCGGCATTGCCTGCCATGGCCTGCAGCGCCGAAAGCGCGGCGGGTTCGGATGCAGGCACTTGCTCTGCGCTCATGGAAAAGGCGGTTTCGGCTCCGGCATAATCGCCGTTGTCGATCAGCAACTGGCCAAGGCACTGCGCCGCCGCGCCGCGTTCGGCACTGGCGGGGGTGGGGGGCGTTTCCGCCAGCCAGGCGCGCGCTGCCGTTATGGCTGCGGGAAGGTCGTTCTCGCCCGCCGCAAGGCACCGCGCATAGCGCGAGGTTGCGGGCCGGGCCGGTGCCGCTGCCGGAGTGCCGCTCTGCGTGGCGGACGGCGCCGCGCCGGGCATGGGCGGCGGCACTTCGGTGATGCGCTTGCGCCGGGGGATCGGTAGCGGGGAAGGTTCCATCGGGCGCGGGTTGGGGCCGATCTGGTGCCATACCGCGCCTGCACCCAGGGCATCGCGCGCCGCCACGACGACCGGCGCATCAAGGAGCAGGGCAACAGGAAGCAACAACATCACGCGATCCTTACTGCCGCGCGCCAGCCAGCGCGTCCAGCGCGGTGAGCAGCACGGAGATATCCGCCGGGCGGGAGAGGCGGTGGTCCCCGTCCTTGATCAGCGTGACCTGCACATCGGCTGAACGCAGCGCGGCTGCGAGCCTGAGCGAGACCTCCCATGGCACATCGCCATCGGCCTGCCCATGGATCAGCCGGACCGGGCCATCAAACGCGATGACGGACTTTGGACCGCGCGCCAGCAGCAGGCTCTCTTGCCCCGCTGCCCAGAATTTCGCATAAGTCGGGGTCGCCTCCGGGCCATAGGGGTTGGGCTGAAGCAGCGTTTCCCCGCGCGCCATCTGCGCCTTCTGCGCGTCGTCATAGCCCCAGTCGGTAAAGTCCGGCGCAGGCGCGAGGCCGACGAGCGCCGCGGCGCGTGGTCCCAGCGCTTCGGCCAGAAGCAGCATCAGCCAGCCGCCCATGCTTGATCCGCACAGGATCACGCGTTCGATGCCGATCCCGTCCAGCAGCGCGATCACCTCGTCGCGCCAGAGCGGCAGGCTCTTTTCAGCAAACACGCCCTCGCTCTCACCCAGCCCGGTATAATCGAGCAGCAGGCAGGCGCGCCCCTGCGCCTCGGCATGGGCCATGACCGCCTGCGCCTTGCCGCCGCTCATGTCCGACATGTAGCCGGGCAGGAATACGATGGCAGGGCCTTCGCCCTGAAGATGGCGATAGGCCATGCGTTCGCCCGAAGGCAGCGTGAAGTGCTGGGTCATCCGGCCCTTGTGCCACTGCATGCGCAGGGGTCAAATGCTCACAAACGCTATCTTTACGCCCGCCATGGTAGCGCGGCGATGATGAACAACCGTCTCTCTGCCGCGCAACGCTGGTTTGCCACCAGCCGGGGTGCCCTCGTTGCGCTGTTTGCGCTGTTTGCGGGCCTGCGTGCGGCGGCAATCCTCCTTGATGTGACGCCGACTTCGGATGCCGACTGGTACTACAAGCGGGCGGCTGATCTGGCCGCTGGCCTTGGCTATGTGAACATCAACGGCGCGCCCACGGCTTATTGGCCGCCGGGCTGGCCGATGGCGATGAGCGTAGCGTTCCGTCTGCTCGGCACCTCGACGGTAACCGTTGGCCTGCTCAACCTCGTCAGCGCAGTGCTCGCGGGCTGGGTCACGCTGGATCTTGGCCGCCGCCTGTTCGGATCGGAACTGGCGGGCCGCCTCGCGCTGCTGCTGCTGGCGGTCTACCCCAACTCGATCCTCTACGTGCCGCTGGCGCTGACGGAAGTGTTCTACACCACGCTGCTGCTGGCCGGATGCTGGCTGCTGATCGCGCGCAAGGGGGTGCTGCGGCTGGTCTTCGCGGGGCTGGTCTTCGGCCTCGCCACGCTGGTCAAGGCGCAGACGCTGGTGGTCATCCCGCTGATCTGCCTGATCGGCCTGCTGCGCGATGGCAATGTCGTGCGCCGCACGCCCGGCGTGCTTGCGCGCGGGGCCTTCATCATCGCAGTGGCCGCACTGGCCGTCGCGCCGTGGACGTATCGCAACCATGAAGTGATGGGCGCGTGGATTCCGGTCTCCACCAATGGCGGGATCACGCTGCTGACAGGCAACAATGATAGCGCGCGCGGCGGCTTCACGCCGGAGGATGCGGTGGTCAAGGCGCTCGATGCGCGCAAAGGCCTGACCGAGATGGAATATGATGCCGAGGCCAGCCGCCTTGGCAAGGAATGGATCAAGGCGCACCCCGCGCAGTTTCTGAAACTCATGCCGATGAAGCTCTTCCGCCTCTGGGGTCCGGACGGCGAAGGGCAGTGGGCCTATGAGACCGGCTCTCCGGCATGGAAGGCCGCGCCCTGGGCCTTCACTCTGCTGCGCGCGGCGAACCAGCTGTGGTATTTCGCGCTGCTTGGCCTGTTTGCCCTGGCTGCCGTGCTGATGATCCGCAAGCGCCGGACGGAAGGCGCGCGCGTGATCGACTGGTGGCTGCTGCCTTATGGCATCGCACTCTATCCCAGCGCGATTGCGATGGTCTTTTCGGGCCAATCCCGCTTCCACTACCCGGTCATGCCGTTCGTGTGCATGGCGGCGGGGTGGGTTCTGGCCATCTGGCTTGAACGGCGCGCTTTGCACAAAGCGTAACCGGCCCCTTCCGCGCGGCAGCGGATTCTGCCAAAGCGCCGCTGAATGTCAGCGAGAGCGCCCATGTCCGAAATGTTCAAGATCACCCTGCCCGACGGTTCCGTTCGCGAAGTTGCGCCCGGCACCACACCGGCAGACATTGCCGCCGCGATCGGCCCCGGCCTTGCCAAGGCCGCCATCGGCGCGCGCGTGGATGGTGAACTGTTCGACATTACGCGCCCTTTCGAAGGCGACGCCGCGCTCGCGCTCGTCACCGCGCGTGATGAAGCTGATGCGCTGGAACTCGTGCGCCACGATTATGCCCACGTGCTGGCCGAAGCGGTGCAGGCGCTGTTCCCCGGCACGCAGATCACGTTCGGGCCGAGCACCGACGACGGCTTCTACTACGATTTCGCGCCGAAGGACCGCGCCTTTACCGAGGATGACCTTCCGGCCATCGAAGAGGCGATGCGCAAGATCATCGCTGCCGACAAGCCGCTGAAGCGCGAAGTGTGGAGCCGCGCCGATCTCATCGCGCGCTGGCAGGCCGAGGGCGAGACCTTCAAGGCCGAATGGGCCGCCGAACTGCCGGAGAACGAGGAACTGACGGTTTACTGGTCGGGCTCCGACTGGCTCGACATGTGCCGCGGCCCGCACCTTGCCTCGACCGGCAAGCTCGATCCTGCAGCTTTCAAACTCACGCGCGTTTCGGGTGCCTATTGGCGCGGCGATCAGGCCAATGCGATGCTCAGCCGTGTCTACGGCACCGGCTGGCTCAACAAGAAGCAATTGGACGCGCACCTCACGCGGCTGGAAGAAGCGGCCAAGCGCGATCACCGCAAGCTTGGGGCGGAGATGGACCTGTTCCACCTTCAGGCCGAAGCGCACGGATCGGTGTTCTGGCACCCCAAGGGCTACCGCATCTGGCGCGAGCTGGAGGCCTATATGCGCCGCGCTATCGACGGCGCGGGCTACCGCGAGGTGAAGACCCCGCAGGTGATGGACGCGCGCCAGTGGGAGCAGTCCGGCCATTGGGGCAAGTACCGCGAGAACATGTTCGTCATCCCCGACGAAGTGCCCAACACCGAGGACGAAGGTCCGGTCATCAGCGGTGAGGCCGACTGGATGGCCTTGAAGCCGATGAACTGCCCGGCGCACGTGCTGATCTTCCGGCAGGGCCTCAAGTCCTACCGCGAGCTGCCGCTGCGCCTCTATGAAAACGGCTGCTGCCACCGCAACGAACCGCATGGCGCGCTGCATGGCCTGATGCGCGTGCGCCAGTTCACGCAGGACGACGCGCATATCTTCTGCCGCGAAGACCAGATCGTTTCCGAAGTGCGCGCTTTTTGCGAACTGGCGGACCGGATCTACAAGGACTTCGGCTTCACCTATTCGATCAAGCTCGCCCTGCGCCCCGAAAAGCGCTTCGGCACCGAAGCAATGTGGGACATGGCCGAGACCGAGCTGCGCAACGCAGTGGTCGAAGCGGGCCTCGCCACGCCCGAATACGGCTGGGAAGAACTCCCCGGCGAAGGCGCGTTCTATGCGCCCAAGCTCGAATGGCACCTGACGGACGCGATTGGCCGCACCTGGCAGGTTGGCACGATCCAGTCCGATCGCGTGCTGCCGGACCGGCTCGATGCCGCCTATGTCGGCGAAGATGGCGAAAAGCACCGCCCGGTGATGCTCCACCGCGCGATCTTCGGCTCGTATGAACGCTTCATCGGCATTCTGATCGAGCATTTCGCGGGCCGCTTACCCGCGTGGCTTGCCCCGGTACAGGCCGTGGTCGCCACCATCGTTTCGGACGCGGACGACTATGCGCACGAGGCGCTGGCCCAACTGCGCGCCGCTGGCATCCGCTGCGAGACCGACACGCGCAACGAGAAGATCAACTACAAGGTGCGCGAACACTCCTTGCAGAAGGTCCCCTATCTGCTGGTGGTGGGCAAGCGTGAGGCGGAGGAAGGCACCGTGGCCATCCGCACGCTGGGCGAACAGCACCAGAAGGTGATGCCGCTGGCCGAAGCCATCGCGATGCTGAAGGCTGAAGCGACCCCGCCGGATCTGCGCGCCTGATCGAGCTGCTTGATCTGCCAGCGCTCTCGCTGGCGCTTTGCGCGCTGGCCGCGTTCGTTGCCGCTTTCGTGCGCGGCATGGCGGGTTTCGGCATGGCGATCCTGCTGGTGCCGCTGATCGGGCTGGTCATTCCGCCGGGCGAGGCAGTGGTCGTCTCCAACATGCTCGGCCTGTTCATCGGCCTTGTCGGCGCGCGCAAGGTGTGGCGCGCAGGTGAGCCAAGCGCCGGGGTGATCGGCGGCCTTGCCATGCTGCTGACCCCGCTGGGCCTCCTCGCCCTGTTTGCCACGCCGCCCGCGGTGGCGCGCGTGCTGATTGCGTTGGTCGCCATCGGCGCCTTCCTGCTGGTGCTGCTGCCCGCCAAGCCCGGTCATGCCCCGGGCAAGCTGGAAACAGGGCTGACTGGCGCGGCGGCCGGCTTGCTTACCGGGTTTGCCGGAATGCCGGGGCCGCCCGTCGTGCCCTATTACTTGCGCCGCCCGATCCCGCGCGAAGTGGCGCGCGCGTCGATGCTCACGGTCTTTCTGCTCACCTCCACCGCCAGTACGGCAGCGGCGCTGGCGCTGGGGCTGGCCTCGTGGCGCGATGTGTTCTTTGCGCTGCTGCTGTTCGTGCCGGTGCTGATTGGCAATCACTTCGGCAGCCTCGCGTTCGGCAAGGTCGGCGATGCGACATGGCGCGGCTTTGTCGGCTTTCTGCTGGCGCTCTCGGGGGTCATGGCGGTGTTCCGGCTGCTGACCTGACCAAGGTAACGCCAAATAAACCCTCTCCGGACCATAAGTGCACACCGCAGGACAACCGGACGGACGCCCATGACGATCAATTTCCCCGAGCTTGCCCGCCAGGCCGCTGCCGATGGCGCGATCACGGCCGAGGAAGTGCTGGCCCTGCGCCGCGCTGCATGGCCTGATGGCCGCATCGACAAGACCGAGGCCGAGGCAATCCTCGCCATCAATGATGTCGTGGCGGAGAAGTCTGCTGCTTGGACCGATTTCCTCGTCGAAGCGGTCGGCGACCATGTGTTGAATGGCACCGAACCAAAAGGCTATGTTGCCGATGAAACGGCGGATTGGCTGATCGCTCGGCTCGATCAGGATGGCCGCCTCGATTCGGTGGCGGAACTCGAACTCCTGGTTCGCGTGCTGGAGAAGGCGCTCGGCACGCCGGACCGGCTCAAGGACTATGCCCTCACCCAGATCGAGCGCGCCGTGTTGACCGGCGAAGGTCCGACCCGCGATGGCGGCGTGCTGAGCGCCGGTTCGATCACCGAAGCCGAATGCAAGCTGCTGCGCCGCGTGATCTTCGCCAGCGGCGGGGATCGCCCCTCTGCGGTGAGCCAGCGCGAGGCCGAAATGCTCTTCCGCCTGAAGGACGCTACCCTTGGGGCTCCCCATGCTGCCGAATGGCAACGCCTGTTCGTGCAGGGTGTGGGCAATTACCTGCAGGGCTGGACTGGCGGCCGCCCCCTCGGCCGAGACCGGGCGGCGCAGCTCGAAAGCTTCATGAACGATCACTCCCACGGGCTTGGCAGCTTTTTTGGCCGCATGAGCCGCGTGGGCGCTTCCGATATGGCCAGCGCCGCACGGGATGTGATCGGCGGTAGCAAGCCCGCAGCGCGAGACTATGCGGGGGAAGCACACAGCGATGCAGCGCTCACCTCGCCGGAAAAGGCATGGCTCGATGGCCGCATCGAGGCCGATGGCCGGCTCGATCCGCTGGAAGAGGCGCTGCTGGCCTTTCTTGCCGAAGGGTGATTTCGTCCTTTACCCGGCGTTAGGTATTGAAAGCACAGGAAACGTTTACCCGCTGCGACGCATCATCAAGCCGTTGCAGTGGGGACGCGTATGCAGATGCCGGCGAGAATGCTGTCCAATGATTCGGTGGTGGACAACCGCCGCGTCCAGCGGATGCGCGCGGGCGAGGGGCAGCCCGGCCCATCTGCCGGACGCGTCCAGCGCATCTTCGATATCTCGCGTTATGGCTGCCAGATCGAAAGCAATGACCTTGCCGATGGTGCAACCGGCCA
>JBIPOH010000465.1:0-2726 GCA_044379435.1 Novosphingobium sp. | reverse complement strand
GAAAGAAATCGCCGACGTCATCGATCAGGTCTATCGCCACACCGGCCAGAAAGACACGGTGCTGTTCGCGGACGCGATCATGAGCCTGGGCTTCCGCAACGCATTCAAGGCGGGCATCTCGTTCGGCAAGGACGACATGATCATCCCGGACACCAAGGATGCGCTGGTCGGTGAGACCAAGGAGCTGGTGGCCGACTATGAGCAGCAGTATCAGGACGGCCTGATCACCCAGCAGGAAAAGTACAACAAGGTGATCGACGCCTGGAGCCGTTGCGGCGATCAGGTGGCGGCGGCCATGATGGAAGAGATCAAGGCCACCCCGCTGGACGATCAGGGCCGCGAGGCGCAGGTCAACTCGATCTACATGATGAGCCACTCCGGCGCGCGTGGTTCGCCGACCCAGATGAAGCAGCTGGCGGGTATGCGCGGCCTGATGGCCAAGCCTTCGGGCGAGATCATCGAGACCCCGATCATCTCGAACTTCAAGGAAGGTCTGACCGTCCTTGAGTACTTCAACTCGACCCACGGCGCCCGCAAGGGCCTCGCGGATACCGCGCTGAAGACCGCGAACTCGGGCTACCTGACACGGCGTCTGGTCGATGTGTCGCAGGATTGCGTCGTCACCGTTGACGATTGCGGCACCGAACGGGCGCTGGAAATGCGCGCGATCGTGCAGGGCGGTTCGACGATCGCCTCGCTGGGCGAGCGCATCCTGGGCCGTACGCTGGCCGAGGACATGATCGAGGCCAAGACCGGCGAAGTGCTGATGCCCAAGGGCACGCTGCTGGACGAAGCCGCGATCACGAAGATCGAGGCTGCGGGCGCGCAGTCGGCGCGCATCCGCTCGCCGCTGGTCTGTGCGGCGCAAGTCGGCGTGTGCGGCACATGCTATGGCCGCGACCTTGCGCGCGGCACGCCGGTGAACATCGGTGAAGCGGTCGGCGTCATTGCAGCGCAGTCCATCGGTGAGCCGGGTACGCAGCTGACGATGCGTACGTTCCACATCGGTGGTGCGGCGCAGGTCAACGAGCAATCGAACCTTGAATCGCTGTGCGACGGTACCGTGATCTACCGCGATATCCCGACCATTACCGATTCGCGCGGTCGTCGACTCAGCCTTGCCCGTAACGGCGAGATCGTGGTGCTCGACAACGAGGGCCGGGAGCGCGCCATGCACCGCGTGCCTTACGGTACCCACCTGATCAACGAGAACGGTGCCACCGTGAAGCTGGGCGAACGCCTGGCCGAATGGGATCCGTTCACCCTGCCGGTGATCACCGACAAGCCGGGTGTGGTCCGCTATCAGGACCTCATCGACGGCCGTACGCTGACCGAACTGGTCGACGACGCGACCGGTATTGCCCAGCGCGTCGTGACCGAAAACCGCGCAGGTGGCCGGGCCAAGAAGGAAGACCTCCGTCCGCGCCTGACCCTGCTTGACGAGAACTCGGGTGAAACCGGGCGCTATCTGATGGCACCGGGCACCACACTGTCAGTCGAGGACGGGCAGACGGTGCAGGCGGGTGACGTGCTGGCGCGTGCCAGCCGGGAAGCCGCCAAGACCCGCGACATCACGGGCGGTCTGCCGCGCGTGGCCGAACTGTTCGAAGCGCGCATCCCGAAGGACAACGCGATCATCGCGAAGATCTCGGGCCGCATCGAATTCGTCCGTGATTACAAGGCCAAGCGCAAGATCGCGATCATCCCCGAGGAAGGCGAGCCGGTCGAGTACCTGATCCCCAAGTCGAAGGTGATCGACGTTCAGGAAGGCGATTGGGTCAAGAAGGGCGACAACCTGATTTCCGGTTCGCCCAACCCGCACGACATTCTGGAAGTGATGGGGGTCGAGGCGCTGGCCGAGTACCTCGTCGCGGAAATCCAGGAAGTCTACCGCTTGCAGGGCGTGAAGATCAACGACAAGCACATTGAAGTGATCGTTCGCCAGATGCTGCAGAAGGTCGAGATCACCAATGGTGGCGACACCACGCTGCTGGCTGGTGAGCAGGTCGATCTGGAAGAAATGAACGAATATAACGCCAAGCTGGCTGCGGGCATGGTCCCGGCCGAAGGCAAGCCGGTGCTGCTGGGCATCACCAAGGCTTCGCTGCAGACGCGTTCGTTCATCTCGGCAGCTTCGTTCCAGGAAACCACCCGCGTGCTCACGCAGGCGGCGGTCGAGGGCAAGCGGGACTCGCTGATCGGTCTGAAGGAAAACGTGATCGTGGGCCGGCTGATCCCGGCAGGCACCGGTGCGGGCATGAACCGTCTGCGCGTGGCTGCCACAAGCCGCGATGCGGCGCTCCGCGCTTCCTATCGCAAGCTGCAGGAATCGCTCATTGCGCCTGCTTCCGCAGCGGAAGAGCATGCGGCGGAACTGGCACAGGGCCCCGAAGCAGCGATCGGCGACGATCCGCTGGCGGCAGTCGAGGGCGAGACCCACGGCCTTGATGCTGATGCCGGTGATTACCTGATCAAGGGTGATGAGGACTGATCGTCTGATCCGCTCCCGAGTCGAAGCTCTGAAGACCCCGTCAGCTCTGCTGGCGGGGTCTTTTGATTCGGTCAGCAGGCTCTACGTAATGCTCACGGGGACGGCGAGGTCACCGTAGCAAGGTCTTGCCAGGTAGAAAACGGATCATCTGCCCCTGTTTCCTGGGGCTGAAACCGGAGTTTCTGCCATGCTCAGTGAAAAGGCGCGGAGGGGCGCCCGGCTGCTTATCGGCACA
>JBIPOH010000464.1:0-2727 GCA_044379435.1 Novosphingobium sp. | reverse complement strand
TTTTCGCACCCCCGCAAGCGGTCGGCATCTACTACGCCGCGCAGCAGATCGCATCGCTGCCGCAGAAGCTCAAAACCAGTTTCGAGCCGATTCTCTCTCCGGTCATCACCAAGAACCTGCGCATCGGTAATATGGGCGCCATAGCGGCGCAGGTCCGGCAGGTCGGGTTCTGGATCATCGCAATTCAGCTCGGCATCGCGCTGGTGCTGGGGATGCCGGGCGAGGCGGTGATGGGCCTGTGGGGGCCGGACTACGTCGCAGGCACGGCCGCGCTGGCATTCCTGCTGGCGGCCGAGGTCGCCGCGTCGATGGCAGTCGTCTCGGAAAGCGTGCTCGTCTACATCGCGAGGAAGCGCAATCTGGCGATTTCGGTGGGAGTGATTGCGCTTCAGGCAGCGCTCACCATCGCGCTGATCGAGGGGGCGGAGGCCTATGGCCTTGGCAAGGGCTACGAGGCGGCCAGCGCTGCGGGCGCGCTGATGATCGCGCTGGCGACATCGAGCCTCGTCAAGGCACTGTTGCTCAAGCATCTGCTCAAAGCGCCCGTCAGCAATTGGCGCTGGGCGCTGGTCTATGCCGCCGCGCCTGCCGTGGTGGTAGGCTATGGCTTTACGTGGCTGCCCGAGTGGATGGAGCTGGTGTTCGGCGTGCCCGCAATTCTGGGCACCTATGCGCTCGTGATCTGGCGGCGCGGCTTTGACGACGGGGACAAGGTGTTGTTCCGCAAGCAGGTCGTCCCTAACCCTGAGACTGATCTGGCGTAAGACAAAGCGGGGCCGCAACGCGTTCAGTCGCTATTCACGGCTGGGCTACGATTTCTCGAACCGCTGGAAGAGCGGGGAGACAAGGTGATGCGAGGGACTCAGTTGGTCGCGGCGGTAGCGCTGTGCGCGGTGATGGCTGGCTGCGCGAAGAACGCGCCGGAACAGTTGGCCAAGGCCCCGCCGCCGCCCTCTGTGGTGGCACCTCCCCCGCCGCCTCCACCCCCGCCTCCGCCGCCGCCTGCTGCCATAGTGGTTACCGGATCGCAGCGCGTAGCGGACGTCGAGAGTCGGCGCCTTCGTGCCGCCCCCTCCGCCAACGAAGCCGCCTTCTACGCCCCGCCCGTAATGGTTGCGACCGATCCGGGCCGCGAGCAATATGACGGCGAGGAAGTCTCGCCCGTCAAGCTCACCGCTGCCGAGCCGGTCTCCACCTTCGCGGTCGATGTCGACACCGGGGCCTATGCCAATGCCCGTCGGTTCCTGACCCAAGGCATGATGCCGCCCAAGGATGCCGTCCGCACCGAGGAGATGATCAACTATTTCCGCTATGACTACGCCCGGCCCAAGGATCGCAGCCAGCCGTTCAGCGTGACCACCGATGTCGCCAAGACTCCGTGGAACCCCGGCACCTATCTGATGCGCATCGGCCTGCGTGGGTATGATATCGCGACCGATGAACGTCCGCCGGCAAACCTCGTATTCCTGATGGATGTCTCGGGCTCGATGAATGCCCCGGACAAGCTGCCCTTGGTCAAGACCGCGCTGGCGGGCCTTGCGGGGGAGCTTTCGCCCAAAGATACAGTCTCGATCGTCGTCTATGCGGGCGCGGCGGGCATGGTGCTGGAACCCACCAGCGACACCGCCAAAATCCGCCGCGCGCTCGATAGCCTTTCCGCGGGCGGATCGACCGCAGGCGGCGCCGGGATCGAGCTTGCGTACCGCATCGCCGAGGACAACTTCATCAAAGGCGGCGTGAACCGCGTGATCCTGGCCACGGATGGCGATTTCAATGTCGGTGTTTCGGATACCAAGGCGCTGATCGAACTGATCGAAAAGAAGCGTGCAAGCGGCATCACGCTGACCACGCTGGGCTTTGGCCAGGGCAACTACAACGAAGCGATGATGGAGCAGATCGCCAACAAGGGGAACGGCAACTACGCCTATATCGACACCGCGCTGGAAGCGAAAAAGGTGCTGGGCGAGGAGATGCAATCGACCCTGTTCACCATCGCCAAGGACGTGAAAATCCAGGTCGAATTCAACCCTGCCGTGATCGCGCAATACCGGCTTGTGGGCTACGAGAACCGGGCGCTGCGCGAAGAGGACTTCGACAATGATCTGGTCGATGCGGGCGAGATTGGCGCTGGTCATCAGGTGACCGCGATCTACGAAGTCGTCCCTGTCGGCGGCAAGGGTTGGATCGCGCCGCGCCGCTATGAGGACAAGCCTGACGCGGCGGCCACCGCCAAGCTGGCAGAGGCCGCGAATGTGAAGCTGCGCTACAAGCTGCCCGATGGCGACACCTCGAAGCTGATCGAACAGGTCGTGTCGGCCAATACGCTCACTTCAGCCACCGCACCCAAGGGCGACTTTGCCTTTGCCGCAGCGGTTGCGGCTTACGGTCAGGTCTTGCGCGGGGACGAGATGATGCTCGGCTTCGGCTTTGACGACATCGGCAGACTCGCAGGCAGTCAGGACAATTTCTGGCGGCAGGAGTTCCTGCAATTGAACCAGCTGGCAGCCAGCATGAAGGGCGGCTGATCGCAGGGACTTGGGCGAAGCCGCACGAGGCTGCTAGAGCGCATCGCCGCAACACCATGATTCGCTTGGGAGCAAAAGCGCCATGTCCCCCGACCTGATGAATTATCTGCCACTAATCCTGCTCGGACTGGTTGCGCTGGTGCTGGCTGTGTGGGTGCTCGCGCGCCTCAGCCGCAAGGCCCGCGTGATCGAGGACGAAAGC